>DATCRO010000613.1:0-4322 GCA_036569025.1 Burkholderiaceae bacterium | reverse complement strand
CCAGGACCATCCCAAGGACATCAAGGGCAACAACGAGATGCTGCAGCTGGTCAAGCCCGAGGTGCTGCGCGAGATCCACTCGCAGTACCTGGCCGCCGGCGCCGACATCATCGAGACCAACACCTTCGGCGCCACCTCGGTGGCGCAGGAGGACTACGGCCTCGCGCTCCTGGCGCGCGAGATGAACGTCGCCGCGGCGCGCATCGCCCGCGAATGCGCCGACCAGTATTCGTCGTCCGACAAGCCTCGCTTCGTCGCCGGCGCGCTCGGCCCGACGCCGCGCACCGCCAGCATCAGCCCCGACGTCAACGACCCGGGCGCGCGCAACACCAGCTTCGACGAGCTCAAGGCGGCCTACAAGGAACAGGCCGAGGGCCTGGTCGAAGGCGGCGCCGACCTGTTCCTGGTCGAGACGATCTTCGACACGCTCAACGCCAAGGCGGCCATCTTCGCGCTCGACGAGCTGATGGACGAGACCGGCGTGCGCCTGCCCGTCATCATCTCGGGCACCGTCACCGACGCCTCGGGCCGCATCCTGTCCGGGCAGACCGTCACCGCGTTCTGGCACTCGGTGCGCCACGCGCGCCCGCTCGCCGTCGGCCTGAACTGCGCGCTCGGCGCGGCGCTGATGCGGCCGTACATCGAGGAACTGGCGAAGGTGGCCGGCGACACCGCCGTCAGCTGTTACCCGAACGCCGGCCTGCCCAACCCGATGAGCGACACCGGCTTCGACGAGACGCCCGAGGTCACCGGCGCGCTGATCGAGGAATTCGCGCAGGCGGGCTTCCTGAACATCGCCGGCGGCTGCTGCGGGACGACGCCGGAGCACATCGCCGCCATCGCGCGACGCGTCGGCGCGTACCGCCCGCGCAGCGTGCACGACCCGCTGTTCTCGCCACTGCTGGCCGCCTGATTTGCCGCAAGGCCACGGGTAAAAGAGGGCGCTCGCGGGCGCCCTTTCCTTTTGCCCGGCGCAGGCGCGCGCCGCTGACTGCGCGACGCGGCGGACGCGCCACCGGGCGTCGAACGGCCTCCTGCATGCCGCGCCGCCATCGCCGCGCTGCCGGCCGCCGGGCCGGGTCCGATTCCTGCTGATCCGCCGCTCGCGACGGAACGGCCCGAGGCCGTGCCGCGCGTCCTGGCGCCCGCCTGCGGCGCGTGCATCGGCAAGAACAGCGCGGAGGGAGCGGCAAGGTGACGGTGAAACGACTCGGCGTCCTGGACGGCTGGCGCGGCATCAGCATCCTGCTGGTGCTGCTGGGCCACCTGTTCCCGGTCGGGCCGAAGGCCTGGGCCCTGAACAACGCCGTCGCGGGCGCGGGCATGGCGATCTTCTTCACGCTGTCGGGCTTCCTGATCACCAGCGTGCTGCTGGCCGACGCCGACATCCGCCGCTTCCTGATCCACCGCGTCATGCGCATCGTGCCGCTCGCGTGGCTGGCGATGGCGCTGACGCTGGCGCTGACCCGGGCCGACGCGGCGCTGTGGCCGCCGCACCTGCTGTTCTACGCCAACCTGTTCCCGCGCTTGCTGGTCGAGGGCACCGGCCACTTCTGGAGCCTGTGCGTCGAGATGCAGTTCTACATGGCCGTGGCGCTGCTCGTGGCGACGCTGGGCCGGCGTGCGCTGTTCGTGCTGCCCGCCATCGCCGTGGTCGTGACGCTGTACCGCGCGGGCATGCACTACGCGATGGACATCCGCACCGACAAGCGCATCGACGAGATCCTGGCCGGCTGCACGCTCGCGCTCACGTGGCACCACCGGCCCGGGTGGTTCGCGCGCGGTTGGCTGGCCTGGCTGCCGCTGGTGCTGTTCCCGCTGCTGGTGGCCTCCGCGCACGCCGCGCTGCCGTGGCTGAACTACCTGAGGCCGTGGGTCGCGTCGACGATGGTGGGCTGCACGCTGGGCGGTGCGGCGGCGCACCCGGTGCGGCGCTGGCTGTCGACGGCCACGCTGCGCTACATCGCGCAGATCTCGTTCGCGCTGTACGTGGTGCACGGCTGCCTGGTCGCGAGCTGGCTGGACACCGGCGACAAGCTCGTCAAGTACGCCAAGCGCCCGCTGTTCATCGCGGTGACCTGGGGCCTGGCCCACCTGTCCACGCGCTACTACGAGGCCTTCTTCATCCGCCTGGGCAAGCGCTGGGCGGGCAAGTGAGGACGGCTCAGCCGAGCTTCTCGAGCACGTCCAGGTTCGGCCGCACGTTGACCTGGCCGGGCGGCACGGCGCCGGTGACGGCGTAGTCCGGCAGCTTGGTGTTGCGCGTGGCGGGCACCGCCAGCGGCATGCCGCTGCGTCCCACCAGGCTCACGACGACGGGCGACTTGGCGATCGGCGTGCGGCGCACCACCATCGCGATCTCGCCGCACTGCAGCTTCACCCACACGCCCGGCGGGTACAGGCCCAGCGTGCGGATCAGCGCCTGGCCGGCCTCGTCGGTGTGGCCGCCCTCGTCCAGCAATGCGGCCTGGGCCGCGGCGGTGGCCGAGGAGGCGGGCCGGCTCTTGCGCGGCGACAGGCGCGCCGCGTAGCGGTCGGCGCGACGGATCAGGCGGGCCACCGTCTCCTGCGGCGAGCGACCGGCCATCGGGCCGGCCGGCGCGCTGTGGTGGTGGCGCACGGCGTGCAGCCAGATCGGATCGTCGATGCCGACCTCGGCCAGCAGGTCGGCGGCGCGCGCCGCGTGCTCGTGCATCAGGTCGCGCTGGGCGTCGCTCATCGGGCCGGACTGGCGCGCCAGCTCGTCCTGCATCTGCGTGAAGCTCACGTTCATCGACAGCGACGCGAGCGTCAGCGCGTCCGCCCAATCGGCCTGCCAGCCGGGCAACTGCGTGCAGGCCATCGACGCCAGAACGCACACGAACAGGCTGTGGTTGGCGCTGTAGTCCTGGAAGTCGTGGCTGGCGTCGTACATCAGGCGCATCAGCGCGCGGTCGGGGCCGCGTTCGACCAGCGCCAGCACGTCGTCGCGCAGCGTGCGCAGCCGGGCGACCCAGTCGGCGGCGCGCGGGTCGGACAGCAGCAGGCGCAGGCGCATCTGCAGGTTGGGCCAGTCCAGCGGCCGTTCGGCGGGCCGGGCGGCCTGGCCGGGCAGCGGGATGCCCTCGAAATCGGGCCGCGCGGCGGCGATGCGGCCGAGGGCGACGTCCTGGCGGAACATCTGGTCGAGCTGGCCGTTGATCATGCGCTGGACCGATTCCATGTCCGACATGTCCACGAAGATCTCGCGGGACCGCAGCAGTTGCAGCTGCTTCTCGGTCTGGATGGTCGATCCCCGGGCCAGCAGGACGGCCCCGAAGCCGTCGCGCACCGTGAACGGGAGCGGACGGCCGATGCGCAGGCCTTCGGAGGGCAGGGGAACGACCTTCATGGAGAAACGGGGCAGCCGAAACGGGTTGTCAGAACCGGCATATCGGCCTTGCGAAGGGTCTGCTTGAGTGCCGACCCCTACAATTTGGCACATGTCCCCCGCAGAAAACACCGCTTCCGGCACGCCTCCGATGAAGCTGTCCGGGCTCGAGCCCGTCACCCTGGACGCCGGCCACCTGTTCGTCAACATCGGCGAACGCACCAACGTCACCGGCTCCAAGGCCTTCGCCCGCCTGATCCTGGCCGGCGAGTTCGAGCAGGCGCTCGCCGTGGCGCGCCAGCAGGTCGAGAACGGCGCCCAGATCATCGACGTCAACATGGACGAGGCGATGCTGGACAGCCAGGCGGCGATGGTGCGCTTCCTGAACCTGGTGGCCAGCGAGCCCGAGATCGCCCGCGTGCCCGTGATGGTGGACTCGTCCAAGTGGAGCGTGATCGAGGCCGGCCTGAAATGCCTGCAGGGCAAGGGCATCGTCAACTCGATCTCGATGAAGGAAGGCGAGGACGAGTTCCGCCGCCAGGCACGCCTGGTGCGCCGCTACGGCGCCGCGGCCGTCGTGATGGCGTTCGACGAGAAGGGCCAGGCCGACACGTTCGAGCGCAAGATCGAGATCTGCGAACGCGCGTACCGCGTGCTGGTCGACGAGGTGGGCTTCCCGCCGGAGGACATCATCTTCGACCCGAACATCTTCGCGATCGCCACCGGCATCGAGGAGCACGACAACTACGCCGTCGACTTCATCGAGGCCACGCGCTGGATCAAGCGCAACCTGCCCGGCGCGAAGGTCTCGGGCGGCGTGTCGAACGTGAGCTTCTCGTTCCGCGGCAACGAGCCGGTGCGCGAGGCGATCCACACGGTGTTCCTGTACCACGCCATCCGCGCCGGGATGGACATGGGAATCGTCAACGCCGGCATGGTCGGGGTGTACGACGACCTCGATCCCGTCCTGCGC
>DATCRO010000612.1:0-3589 GCA_036569025.1 Burkholderiaceae bacterium | reverse complement strand
GCGTCGAACTTCAGGCCGCCGGTGGCCGCGTCGTAGTACGGGTAGGTGGACACCTTGACGCCCGCGCCCTCGAACATCGAACGGTGGTTGTCCCAGGTCGGGTCGCTGACCCACACGCCGGAGTCGGGGAACCAGCGCTTGATGAAGTCGGCGCCGACCTTGAGCGCGCTGCTCGAGCCCACGGTCTGCAACGTGACGACGCGGCCCTCGGCGACGGCCTTGGAGCCGGCGCCGAACAGCAGCGTCTGCACGCCGCGGCGGAAATCGGCGTTGCCCTCGATGGGCAGGTACGGCTTGGCGCCGCCCTTCTCGAGCAGCAGGCCCTCGGCCTTGCGCACGCAGTCGAGCACCGGGATGCGGCCTTCGTCGTCGAAGTAGATGCCGATCGACAGGTTGATCTTGTGGGGCCGCGGATCCTTCTGGAAATCCTCGTTCAACGACAGGATCGGGTCACCGGCGAACGGTTCAATGTGCTCGAACATGGGGCTTTGGCTCGGTTGGAGGGACGACCGGTCGATTATCGGCCAGCCGTCCCGCCCTCACCCTTCGCAAAGCATCCAACGTCCATGGGCATGCGACGTGGCCGGCTGCTCCCACGCGACGCCGCCGCGGCCGTCGGGGCGCGCCACCGTCCAGGCGGTCGCGTTGGGGCGCTGGTCGGCCGCGCCCTCGGGCCTGCCGGGCCACCAGGTGCGCGACAGCGCCGGGTCGTCGCCGCTGATCCACGCGGCGCCGCGCGTGGCCACGTGCTCCAGCAGGCTGTCCGAGTAGCGGCGCAGCAGCGGCTTGTCGAAGTACGACAGCACCCAGACATTGACGACCACCGGCATGACGTCGACGGGCAGCTCGTCCAGCCATGCGCCGACGGCGGCGACGACGTCGCTCGTCTTGCGCAGCGGCCAGTGCTGCGTGCGGGCCACGGCGACGGCGGCGTCCAGGCGCGCGCGGCGCTCGCCGTCGTGCGGCCAGAGGCATGCGCGCAGCCAACGCACCGCGGCGGGGTCGTCGACGGCGATCGGGTTCAGGTCGACGCCGGCCCGGGAGACGATCTCCGGCGCGGCGTCGCCGGTGACGAGGCCCGCGCACGAGCCCGCGAGCAGGCGGCACGCGATCTCGGGCGCGCGCGGGTCGCGATCGGGCGGGCTGGCGGCCACCGTCGCGCCGCTGGCGTCGTCGATGTAGCGATAGCGCCAGCGATCGACGCCCAGGAGCAGGCCGGCGCTGCAGCCGACGTCCAGCAGCGCGATGCGCCGCCGCCCCGTGGCCTGCGCGAGGCGCTGCAGCAGCGGCCACAGCACGACGCAGCGGCCCACCTCGTTGGTCTGCGTGCTGCGGGTGGCGATGGCGTGCGCCAGGACGTCGCGATGGCGCTCGATGAACTCGCCCAGGTGTCCTTCGAGCGCGGCGTCGGGCGCGCGCGCGGGGCCGACGCTGGCGTAGTAGTCGGCCAGCGCGGGCCGCTCGCCGGCCTCGGTCAACGCCATCACGCGATCCTGGATGGCGGCCAGCCACAGCATCGGCCAGCGCTGGTTCTCCGGCGCCTCGGCCAGCAGCGCGGCCCAGTCGGCGTTGCGCGCGGCGGCGGCGCACAACGCCTGGCACAGCGGGTCGTCGCGCAGGGGGGCACCCGAGAACGTGGCGAACAGTGCCTGCAGCCTGGCGATGACGGCGGGGTCGTGGTCGGGACGCATGGGATTCATTCTTGTCCAGTGGCGATGGCGCCAGCGTAGTCCCCCGGGCCGCGCAGGATTGTCAAGCAGCCGACAATCGGCCCATGGCCAGCGAATTGCGCGCCCTGTTCGATCGGAATTTCCCCGAAGCGCGGTGGACCGAGTCCCTGTGGGCCGCGGCCGAGCCGCGCCTGCGAGTTCGCCGCCTCGCGGCGGGCGCGACGCTGTTCGCGCAGGGCAGCGTCTCGCCGGCGCTGTTCGGCGTGCTGCAAGGCGCCGTCGAGGTGCGGTTCTCCGGCGCGCAGGGGCAGCTGTCGGTCGTGAGCCACGTCGAGGCGGGGCGCACCTTCGGCCTGGCCTCGTTCGTCACGGGCCTGCCGTCGGCCTACGAGGCGCTGGCGCTGGAGCCCACGCGCCTGGTGATGGTCGGCCGCGCCGCCTACGACTGGCTGATGGACGAGGTGCCGGGCTTCGGGCGCGCGCTGATGCGGGAGTTCGCGCGCCACTTCGACGGCAACCTGAAACTGCTGGAGGCCGCGCGCCACCGCAGCGCGGAAGACCGGCTGTGCATCGCCCTGCAGCAGCTGCACGGCGAGGGCCGGGCCACGGCCGGCGGCGCCGGCCGCTGGACGATCCGGCTCACGCAGTCGGAGCTGGCCATGCGCGCCAACGTGTCGCGCCAGACCGCCAACGAATGGCTGGCGCAATGGGCGGCGCGCGGCTGGATCGCGCGGCGCTACGGGGCGCTCGAGATCATGCGCTGGCCCGTGCCGGATGAAGGTGCTTGAAGCGTGGCAGCGGTCGTGGATCCTGCGACTGCGCTTCGCTCCGCGCAGGATGCAGCGCGACCGGACGCGGCGACCCGGGCAACGCACTTCGCGAGCCGCTCCCTTGGCCTGTCATCCTGCGCGAAGTCGCAGGATCCACGCGTCGGGACGACGCCGGCGGGCGCTTCACGCGGCGAGCGCAGCCTCGATGTCGGCGCGCAGCTTGTCCGGCTCGTCGTTCGGCGCGAAGCGCTTGACCACGTGGCCGTCCTTGCCGACCAGGAACTTGGTGAAGTTCCACTTGATCGCCTCGGTGCCCAGCACGCCGGGCTTCTCGGACTTCAGCCACTTCCACAGCGGATGCGCCTTGGCGCCGTTGACGTCCACCTTCTCCATCATCGGGAACGTGACGCCGTAGTTGAGCTGGCAGAAGCTCTCGATCTCGGAGTTCGCGCCCGGATCCTGGTGTCCGAACTGGTTGCACGGGAAGCCGACCACCACCAGCCCGCGGTCCTTGTAGTCGGACGCCAGCTGTTCCAGGCCCGCGAACTGCGGGGTGAAGCCGCACTTGCTGGCGGTGTTGACGATCAGGAAGACCTTGCCGCGCTGCGAGCCGAAGTCGGCCGGCTGGCCCTGGATGGAGTTCGCGGAAAAGTCGTAAAGCGTCTTGGCGGCCATGGGCTCTCCTGGAAGGTGAGGATCGGGATGGTAGATCGGCGGGCGCCGCCGCGGCGCGCGCGTGATCGCGAAACAACAGGGGGATCAGCGCTTCTCGAGCACGCTGGCCAGCGTGGCGGCCAGGATCAGCGCGCCGCCCACCAGCACGCTCGCGTGCAGCGTGGCGCCGCCCCACCAGACGGAAGTCAGCGCGGCGAACAGCACCTCGCAGGGCATCACCACCGCGGTGGCCGCGGCCGACAGCCGCGCCGCGCCGTACTGCAGGCACAGGTTCGACGCCATGAACGCGAGCGCGAGGCCGACCGCCGGCAGCATCCAGGCGGTGGTGGCCACGGGCCACTGCACGCCCGCCGCCCCCGAGGTCGACGAGACCACGGCCGTCGCGCCCGCCACCACCGCGCCGCCCAGGAACATCGCCAGCGCGCGTCCTTCCTCGGGCTGCGCCGCCTCGCGCTTGAGCATCACGTTGTTCAG
>DATCRO010000611.1:0-3079 GCA_036569025.1 Burkholderiaceae bacterium | reverse complement strand
CGCGGGCGAAAAAAAACCCACCGCGAGGGTGGGCTTCAAGTCCTTCGCGAGAAGGACGTCGTTGGGACTGTGCGTGCCGACCGATCCCGTCCCCTCCCAGAGCTCCTGGCTCGATCAGCACAACGGAATCCAATGTACGAGCCGATTTGTCGAAAAGCATCCCTATTTCAGGGGGAGTGCCTCATCGCGGCAACACCGCGGGGGTGTGTCCGACGCACCGGAATGGTTCGCCTCGGGGCGCATGCCATGGCGTCCCCATGGCGCGACAATGCGCCATGACCTCGCCCGCCGCCCCCACGCCCGTCCCGCCGCTCGCCGAAGCCGACCTGAACCGGCTCCAGACGCTCCTGGACAAGATTCCCGAGCCGCTCGAGCCTCTGGACATCAGCATGCTGGACGGCTACCTGTGCGGCGTGCTGCTGCAGCCGACGGCCGTGCCCGCGGGCGCCTGGATCCGGCACGTGTTCGACATCGACGGCCGCCCGCTGGACGACAAGTGGAAGGGGCTGCACGAACTGCAGGGCCTGGTGCAGCGCCGCTACCGCGAGCTCGCGACCGCGATCGCGGGGCGCCAGTGGTTCGACCCCTGGGTGTTCGAGCTCGACGACGAGGCCGACCCGCTCGAATGCACGCTGCCGTGGGTGGCCGGCTTCTCCGCCGCCATGGAGCTGTTCCCGGCGCTGATGGACATGGACTCGCCCGACACGCTCGAGCCGCTGGCCGTGCTGTACGCCGCGTTCGACCCGGACGACCTCGAGGACGCCGACGCGCTGCTGGCCGAGATCGAGACGCTGGAGCCGCCGGCCGACCTCGACGAGGCGATCGAGGACGTCGTGCAGAGCGTGATGCGCCTGGCCGACGTCAGCCGGCCGCTGCCCAAGGCACGGACTGCCCCGGTCAAGCGCCCGCCGCCGCGGCGCGGGCCGCCTCCTCGCGGGCGTTACTGAGGGCTCAGGCCCAGGAGCGCGACGGCATCGGCACCAGCGGCCGGCGCGCGGGCAGCGCCTCGCCGCAGAAGCCGTAGTCCAGGTGCGGGCGGCGGCCGCTGATCAGCTCGGCGAGCGCGCGCCCGGAGCCGGCGCCGTGCGTCCAGCCGAGGGTGCCGTGGCCGGCGTTGAGCCACAGGTTGGCGATCTTGCTGCGGCCGATGTAGGGCAGGTTGTTCGGCGTGCTCGGGCGCAGGCCGGCCCAGAAATTGGGCTGGCTGGTGTCGGCCACGCCGGGGAACAGCTCCTCGTAGCGGCGCACGAGCGCCTCGCAGCGCACGCGCGACTTCGCGCTGTCGATGGAGGTGTCGTAGCCGGCCATTTCGGCCGTGCCGGCGATGCGGATGTGGTCGCCCAGGCGCGAGATCGCGATCTTGCGGGTGTCGTCCAGCAGGCTGACGACGCTCGCGTCCTCGGGGCGCTTCAGGCGCAGGGTGGCCGAGTAGCCCTTGGCCGGGTAGATGTTGAGCCAGATGCCCAGCGGGCGCAGCAGCGGCGCGGTGAACGAGCCGGCGGCCGCGACGTACTGGTCGGCCGTCAGCACGCTCGCGCGCAACGTGCCGCGATCGCGCACCCGCACGCCGGTGATCTTCGCGCCCGACTTGTCCAGGCCGAGGATGTCGTGTTCCCACAGGAACTTCGCGCCGCGCGCCGCGCACAGCTGCGCCAGCTTCTGGGTGAACACGCGCGCGTCGCCGGATTCGTCGCTGGGCGTGAACGTGCCGCCGTGGATGCCGCCGAAGCGCTTGAGCGCGGGCTCGACTGCCAGCACCGCGTCGCGATCGAGGATGCGGCGGTCGACGCCGTGGTCGCGCATCAGCGCCGCGGCCTTGACGCCGTTCTCGTAGTCGGCGGCCGACGAGAAGAAGTGCAGGATGCCGCGCTCGAGGCGGTCATACTCGATGCCGGTCTTGCCGACGACCGCCTTCAGCGCGTCGTGGCTGTAGCGGCCCAGCGAGACCAGCTGTTCGACGTTGCGCGCGAAGGCGGCGTCGGTGCACTGCGTGAGGAAGCTCAGGGCCCAGCGCCACTGGTGCGGATCGAGGCGCGGGCGGAACAGCAGCGGCGAATCGGCCTGCAGCATCCACTTGGCCACCTTGAACGGCGCGCCGGCGTTGGCCCAGGGTTCGCAGAAGCACACCGAGATCTGGGCGCCGTTGGCGAAGCTGGTCTCCAGCGCGGCCTCCGGCTGGCGGTCGACGACGGTCACCTCGTGGCCTTCTTCGAGCAGGTGCCAGGCGGTGGCGACGCCGATGATGCCGGCACCCAGAACGATCACTTTCATCGCGAATTCCTTCGCCGCTCGGCGGCCGGCCGGGAAACGACCAGCGGCACCGTCGGGTTGCGCCCGGATTTTCGGGGAGGCGATGAAGTAACTGAAGCCGGATTAATCGAATTCCAAGTTCAGTAGATCAACTACTGATCGAATCGGAGCGATCCCGCGTGGCGAGACTGCCCGCTGCAGCGGCTCGTTCTTCGCGGATCCGCGGACGGCGGCGAGTGGTGGCGCGCGACCGGACGGCCGGTGCTCAGCCGGCCTCGGGCTGCCTGGCGGCGCTCGAACCCGGCGCCTGCGCCGCCTTGCCGGCACGCGTGGGTTCGGCCGGGATGTCGAAGCCCATGGCCTGGCTGGTGGCGCGATAGCCGACCGAGCAGAACAGCGCCGCCTGGTCGGACGACGACAACCACACCGCACAGCCGATGGCAGCGGTGACGGTGCCCCAGGTGAGGGATTGAAGTTGCGTGGTGCGCATGGCGGCGGCTCCCAAGGTGGTTCCCGGGGGCGCGCAGCTGCACCCTCGGCATCGACGCTTGCAGCTTAAGTCCGATGCCATGACCCCGCCATCGTCCGTTCGGGGGAGTCGTGATTTCGATACATCGGAACTGTCGGGCATACGACACACATTTCGCCGCACCGCCCGAGAAACGTTCCTTCACACTGGTCTCACGGTGCAAGCCTGGAGAGACCGATGACCAACGCCTCACGCCCCACGTTCCTGCGCAATTTCGGCCGCGGCGCGACGTCGCCGCGGCGTCCGCCGGACCTCGCCGACATGGGCACCGCCTTCGCCCTCGACGAGGCGCTGGAGAGC
>DATCRO010000610.1:0-4215 GCA_036569025.1 Burkholderiaceae bacterium | reverse complement strand
CGGGGGCAGGGAGCGCGCGCGAAGCCTCCCCTTGGGGGATAGCGACCGTGGGGCTCCATTACACGCGTTGCGGTTCCAGCGTCTTGCGCATCTTCTTGAGCGCGGCGACCTCGATCTGGCGGATGCGCTCGGCGCTCACGCCGTACTCGGCGGCCAGCTCATGCAGCGTCATGCCGCCGGAGCTGTCGTCGTTGACCTTCAGGTAGCGCTCCTCGACGATGCGGCGGCTGCGCGGGTCGAGCGTGTCCAGCGCCTCGACGATGCCGGCGCCGGCCAGGCGGTCATGCGCGGCGGCCTCGATGACGCGGGTGGGCTCGCTGCGGTCGTCGGCCAGGTAGGCGATCGGCGCGTAGGCTTCCTCGCCGTCATCGTTCTGGGACTCCATCGCGACGTCGCCGCCGGACATGCGCGTCTCCATCTCGAGGACGTCTTCCGGCTTCACGTTGAGGTCGGCCGCGACGCGCTCGACCTGGTCGCGCGTGAGCGTGTTGCGATGCACGTCGGCGTCGGAAGCCTCTTCCTTGAGCTTGGCCTTGAGCGAACGCAGGTTGAAGAACAGCTTGCGCTGGGACTTGGTCGTGGCGACCTTGACCATGCGCCAGTTCTTCAGGATGTATTCGTGGATCTCGGCCTTGATCCAGTGCAGCGCGTAGCTGACCAGGCGCACGCCCTGGTTCGGGTCGAAGCGCTTGACGGCCTTCATCAGTCCGATGTTGCCTTCCTGGATCAGGTCGCCGTGCGGCAGGCCGTAGCCCAGGTAGTTGCGCGAGACGGACACGACCAAGCGCAGGTGCGACATCACCAGCGCGCTGGCAGCCTTCAGGTCGCCGGACTGCTGCAGCTGCGTCGCGAGACGATGCTCTTCCTCCTGCGACAGCATCGGCAGGCGGTTGATGGACGAGATGTAGGCGTCGAGGTTGCCCAGCGGGGGAACCAGACTCCACGGGTCTCGGACGGACAGGGCGTTGGTTTGGGTGGTGCTCATGTGCATGGTCGGATCGTGAATCGATCCTTTGGTTCCCGGATATTAGCACTCCCCAGGCAAGAGTGCTGATCCTCATTTTCGAGAAGGTCTGGCTCGGATTCGTGGATAGAACGCCGATCATCTCGCTAGCGAGCACTCACAATGACATCTTTACGTATCGCTCGCTATGGAAATTATCTCACAAGGACCTGCAAGCCGCACGCCCGGCAGGGGTACCGGAACGGCACCCGCTTGATGTTGAGTCGCCGCACCGTTCCTTCAAGGGGAGCCCCACCTCGACCGTCGACCGTCGACCGGCGCGCCAGGAGTCTCGAGCAGCGGCTGGAAGAACGCCAGGTCGAGCCAGCGGCCGAACTTGAAGCCGACCTGCGGCAGCGCGCCCATCGCCGCGCCGTGGTGCGCCAGGGTGCAGGGGACGACGGTGCGCTCGTTCAGCGGGATTTCCTGAACAGGTCGGACGCCGCGGTCAGCGCGATCGCGTTGCGCGCCGCCGCGCCTTCCATCGCCTCTGCGGCATCGACGCGAACCGCCAGATGGGCTGGCTGCAGTACGGCCTGGGCCTGCAGTTGTTCAACGCGATCGGCCTGTGCGCGAGCTACCTCGTCCAGCGCGTGCAAGCCTGGCTGCCGCTGAATCCGCAGCGGTTCGGCAACGTGTCGCCCACTCGGCATTCGACACCGGTGGCGATGTGGTTCGGCCGCTTCGGCGTGGTCGTGCCGGTGCTTGCGATGTGACGGCCTCCGCCACCGGGCTCGATCCGCACATCAGCTTGGCGGCCGCGCTGTACCAGGCGGGCCGCGTGGCGGGGCGACGGGACTGTCGCGCGAACGCGTCCTGGCGCTGGTCGACCGGCGCACCGAGCAGCCGCTGTTCGGCTTCCTGGGCGAGGCGCGGGTGAACGTGCTGCTGCTCAACCTCGACGTCGACGATGCCCGGACGCGCTGACCTGGCCGTCATCGCCCGGGCCGTCATCCTGCGACCGCGCGCGGAATGACAGCGTGGCAGTGCGGTGACCCGCGAGCTAGAGTTCGACACATGACCGACGGCCGCCCCGACCCCGACGACCTGCTCGCGCAGGCGCAGGAGGCCGAGCGCGCGGCGCGGCGCGGGCGGCTGAGGATCTTCTTCGGCGCGTCGGCCGGCGTGGGCAAGACCTGCGCGATGCTGGCGCAGGCCCAGGCGCAGCGGGCGCAGGGCGTGGACGTGGTGATCGGCATCGTCGAGACGCATGGCCGCGCGGAGACGGCGGCGCTCGTCGGCGCGGTGCCGGTCATCCCGCGGCGCGACGTCGACCACCACGGCCGCACGCTGCCGGAGTTCGACCTCGACGCCGTGCTGGCGCGCGCGCCGGATCTCGCGCTGGTCGACGAGCTGGCGCACTCCAACGTCGCCGGCTCGCGCCATCCCAAGCGCTGGCAGGACGTCGAGGAACTGCTGGCCGCCGGCATCGACGTGTGGACGACGATGAACGTGCAGCACCTCGAGAGCCTGAACGACGTCGTCAACGCGGTGGCCGGCGTGCGCGTCTGGGAGACGGTGCCCGACCACGTGTTCGACGGCGCCGACGACGTCGTGCTGGTCGACCTGCCGCCCGACGAGCTGCTGCAGCGCCTGAAGGAAGGCAAGGTCTACATCGCGCCGCAGGCCGAGCGCGCGGCGGCCAATTTCTTCCGCAAGGGCAACCTGCTGGCGCTGCGCGAGCTGGCGCTGCGACGCACCGCCGACCGCGTCGACACCGACATGCTGAGCTACCGGCGCGGGCTCAGGCAGGTGGCGGTGTGGCCGGCGCGCGAGGCGTTGCTGGCGTGCGTGGGCCCGGGTGCCCAGGGCGAGAAGCTGGTGCGCGCCGCGTCGCGGCTGGCGTCGCAGCTGGGCGCGCCGTGGCATGCGGTCTATGTCGAGACGCCCGCGCTGCAGCGCCTGCCGCGCGCGCGCCGCGAGGCGATCCTGAAGACGCTGGCGCTGGCGCAGGACCTGGGCGCGCGCACCGCCACGCTCGCGAGCGACGCGCCCGCGCCCGCGCCCGCGCTGGCGCGTTACGCGCGCGAGCACAACCTGATGCGCGTGGTGCTCGGGCGGCGCGGCGGCGCGCGCGGCGGCTGGATGCGGCGTGACACCGCGGCGCGCCTGGCGTCGCTGGCGCCGGACCTCGAACTCGTGCAGGTCGCCTTGCCCGAGCGCGACGAGCCGCGCGGCCTCGCGGAGCTGGCATCGCGCATCACCGGCGACGGGGGCGCCCCGCCGACCGACTGGCGCGCGTACGGCAAGAGCGTGCTCGTGTGCGGCGCCGTGATCGCTGCCACCGCGCCGCTGCTGCACGTGCTGGAGCTGACCAACATCGTGATGCTGCTCCTGCTCGCCGTGGTGTACTCCGCGTTGCGCCACGGCCGCGGGCCGGCGGTGCTGGCGGCCTTCGTCAGCGTCGCGGCGTTCGACTTCTTCGACGTCGCCCCGCGGTACGACTTCGCGGTCAGCGACGTGCAGTACCTCGTCACCTTCGTCGTGATGCTGATCGTCGCGCTCGTGATCGGCCAGCTGACGGCCGGCCTGCGCTACCAGGCGCGGGTGGCGACGCTGCGCGAGGACCGCGTGCGCGCGCTGTACGAGCTGTCGCGCGATCTGGCCGCGGCACTGATGCCCGAGCAGATCGTCGAGATCGGCACCCGCGTGCTGCAGGCCGAGTTCGAGGCGCGCGCCGTGTTCCTGCTGCTGGACGGCGACGACCGCCTCGTCGTGCCGGACGAAGCCGGCGTGGACGCGAGCCTCGCGGGCTGGGCGCTCGCACACGGCGAGGCCGCGGGGCAGGGCACCGGCACGCTGCCGGCCAGCGCGATGTTGTACGTGCCGCTGAAGGCCCCGATGCGCGTGCGCGGCGTCGTCGCCCTGGCGCTGCGCAACCCGCAGCGGCTCGCGGTGCCCGAGCAGCGCCGGCTGCTGGACACCTTCGCCTCGCTGCTGGCGATCGCGCTGGAGCGCATCCACTACGTCGACGTCGCCCAGACGACGACGGTGCAGATGGAGTCGGAGCGGCTGCGCAATGCGCTGCTGGGTGCGATCTCGCACGACCTGCGCACGCCGCTGGCCGCGCTGGCGGGCATGGCCGATTCGCTGCGGCTCACGCAGCCGCTGCTGGCGCCGGCGCACGCGGAGATCGCGGCGCGCCTGCGCGAGGCGGCGCTGCGCCTGAACGCGCTGGTCAACAACCTGCTGGACATGGCGCGGCTGGAGTC
>DATCRO010000609.1:0-5067 GCA_036569025.1 Burkholderiaceae bacterium | reverse complement strand
CCCTGGTCGAGCCACAGGCCGCCGTCGCGGGTGGCGAACACCGACGCGTCGCGCGATGCGCCGGCGCACGGCGCCGATGTCGCGAGCCGTGTCGGCTCGGTGCCGAGATCGCGCGTCCACAGCGGCTTGAGCACCCGATCCGCATGCGCCAGCGCGCGGGCGTCCGGGGTCTCGCCCGGCTCGCGGCAGACGCCCGTCGTCCAGGCGCGGGCGGTGTCGCGCGTCGCCTCGAGCGCGGCGGCGGGCAGCGCGACGTCGATCACGCGTTCGTCGTCGGGTACCGGCGGCCAGCCGGCGATCGTCTCGCCCGTCTCGGGTTCGACGGGCTGCGACGCCAGGGCGAACACGTGGTCGCCGGCCGGCGTCGACGCGAGGCCGTCGAGCGCGTACCTGGACGTCACGCGCTGCAGCTGGCGGCCGCTGGCCAGGTCCCGCACCACCAGCACCGACCGCGCGCCCATGGCCAGCTCGACGCCGTCGTGGGCCGCATCCAGCGGTCGCGCGGAGGCGATCCAGCGGCCGTACGGATCGACGACCATGGCCGCGCCGAGGTCGTCGGCCAGCTGGGCGCGCACGCGCGGCGCGGCGCCGCACGCGCCCGGCGAGTACTGCACCAGGTCCAGCGGCACGGGCGTCGCGCCGGCGGGCGCGGCCTGCTGCGCGAGCGCGCGGCGGCGTTCGTCGACGGCGAACAGCGCGCCGGTCTGCGGCGAGAAGTCGACCTGCAGCGCGGCGCGCGCGGCCAGCGGCGCGCCGGCGATCTCGATGTCGTTGACGAGCGCCTTGCTGGCGAGGTCCCACACCGAGAAGCTCAGGCTGCTGGAAGCGGACGAGCCGGCCGCGGCCAGCGTGGCCGCGGCGACCAGCAGCCGGGCATCGTGGTCCACGAACTGCAGGCGCAGCACGGGGCGGGTGTCCGGCAGCGAGGCGACGACGCGGCCGGTGGCGGCATCGATGACGGCGTCCAGGGTGGCGACGAGCCGGCCGTCCGACGAGATCGCCACCGGCGCGGCCTGCGGCCCGCCGCCGCAATCGGCCGGCATGGCCGCGGTCCAGGCGCCGTCGGCCGGCCCCAGCGGCTGGCCGTCGCCGCTGGTGATCCAGGGCCGCCAGACCAGCGTGGGCAAGGCGCCAGGCGGGACGCCGAAGTCGGCCAGGCCGACGCACTCGCGCCGCGTCGAGACCGCCACCCGCCGGCCGTCGCCCGACGCCGACAGCACCTGCACGCCGCGCGGCAGCTGCACCGTCGTCTCGTCCGTGGGGTCGGCCAGGCTGACGCGATGCAGCACGTCGTGCGCATCGATATGCAGGCGCCATGCGCCGTCGCCGGACATGGCGAGCGGGGCGTGCGCGGCCCGGATCTCGAGCAGCCGCTCCGGCGGCGCGCCGGGCCCCGCGGCCGAGGCGGTCGCGGACAGGCCGATGAGCAGTGCGAGCGGGGCGAGGCGATGCGGGGTCACGTGCGTTCGTCGGTGGTGGCGATGCCGCCGACGATAGCAACGCGCGACGCGACCCGCGCGGAAGGAACGCTCACACGCCGCGGAGACTTCGCGGCGCGAGGCCGGCGGCTCAGCGGCCGTCGTGCACCAGGATCACGCCGTAGTCGTTCAGCTCGGACTGGCGGTACTTGCCGGGCTCGGAGCCGATGCCGTCGGAGCCCTTGTTGAAGCGCACGTACCAGGCGCTGATGCCGTTGGAGTGCGAGCTGGTCCAGAACGGCGGGGTGCTGGGCTTGATGCCGGGGAAGACGACGGTGTCGACCGCGGGCGAATCGCCCTTGTCGACCTTGGCCGGATCGATCAGGGTCCCGAGTTCCTTCTCGGTCGGCACGCGCCACGTGGAGTCGCCGGTGCGTTGCGCGGCGTCCCACTTGAAGCCCGGGTCGCCGCCCACGCAGCTGCCGTCGGTGAAATTCTGGCCGACGGCGCAGCGCTTCCAGGTGAGGTTGCTGGCTGCGTCGTAGGCCTCGCCGCCATGCACCTCGAACGTGTGCGCCACGGCCTTGTGCTTGTTGTGCCAGACCATCCAGCCGCCCCAGGCCACTGCGATGACGACTGCGATCTTGATCAGCGTTCCCATGATTTCCCCCTCCGTATCGTTGAATCCCGGGCCGGTGGCCGGCCGCGCTGGCGCGAACTCTATCTTGGCGCGGGGCGCATGCGCCGTCCGGCCGCTGCGTCCGGACGCTGCGCGCGTGAAAGATGCCGCATCCGGTATGCGGGCGACGGGCGGTTCGGCTGCCGAATGCAGCGTTCAGGATTCGTCAAGCTCGCGCGAACGCACGCGGGACATACCCAGGGATGTACCCGGAAAAAGGGATGCATCGCCGTCGCTTCCCCCATTGACGCTCCGCAGGGGGACTCCAACACTGGCGCTCCACCGAACCCACCGGAGATCCCGTGATGAGCTTCGCATCCCGCAATCGCATCGTCCGCATCGCCATCGCCGCAACCCTGGCGGCTGCCTCGGCGGCGCCGGCCCTCGCACAGACGGCCGCTCCCGAGGCCGCCAGCGTGAGCGCCGAGGCGCTGATGCAGGAGAACTGGCGCGAGACCATCGCGCGCACCGACGTGCCCCACGAGGGCTGCTTCCAGGCGGAGTTCCCCAGCGCGGTCTGGGTCGAGACCAGCTGCAGTGTCGCGCCGGACAAGGTCTACCTGCCGCACGGCCATCGCGGCCCGCAGACGGTGGGCAACGGCACCGACTACGCGGCCAGCGTCAGCAACCTCATCTCGTCGTCCGTGGGCACGTTCCCCACGGTGACGGGCGTGACCAGCGAGCGTGACGGCGGCAGCAACGTCTACTCCATCCAGCTCAACTCGAACTTCATGTCGACGGCCGCCTGCAACGGCCACTCGGGCTGCCTCGCATGGGAGCAGTTCGTGTACTCGTCGTACGAGCAGCAGGCCTTCATGCAGTACTGGCTGATCGACTATGGCAACAGCTGCCCGAGCGGCTGGAACTCCTACAGCGGCAGCTGCTACAAGAACAGCGCCGCGGTGAACGTGCCCAAGCAGGCGATCTCCGTGCTGTCGCAGCTGAAGATGTCGGCCACCGCGGTCGCTGGCGGCAACGACACGCTGGTCTTCACCACGCCCACCAAGGCCTACAGCACCACCGGCAAGGACAGCGTCACCTACCTTGCCACGGCCTGGCAGCAGTCGGAGTTCAACATCGTCGGCGACGGCGGCGGCTCCAACGCCACGTTCAACTCGGGCTCCAGCATCACGGTGAAGGTGGCCGTGTCGCACGGCTCGACGGCCGCGCCCACCTGCGCGTCCAACGCCGGCACCACCGGCGAGACCAACAACCTGAAGCTGGGCAGCTGCAGCGCCGTCGGCGGCGCCACGCCGTACATCCAGTTCAAGGAATCGAACTGACCTGATCTGACGGCCACCTGCGCGGTGGTCGACCCGGACCCCGCCTCGCCCCCTCCCGAGGCGGGGGCCCGACACCATCAGCGACCGGGACAGTCCGGTGCCGCCAAGGCGCCGCGCGGCCTCGACGCCGTCCCGCATGCGCTGGACGGCGTCGTCGCCTGCGCCTGCGCATCCTGCGGTGACAAGCGCCTCCCGGCCGGCGTACCCGCGCCGTAACCACCGGCGCTAGACTGCCTGTTGCCTCTCGCCTCAGGACGCCCGCGTGTATTTCCAGAAGATCCGCCACCCTTCCAACTTCCGCTTCGCCAGCAGCCATGCGGGCGAGACGCTGCAGATGGGCGACGCCGCCGCGTTGCGCGTGCGGGTGCGCGACCTCGGCGAGGACGTGTTCCACGTCGAGTTCCGCGACGACGCGCGCTGGCCGCTCGATCCGCGCCTGCTGCGCATGCACGACGACGCGTTCTCCGGCCCGTCGACGCATCGCCTCGGCTTCGACGCGCAGGGCACGCTGCGCCTTGCCGACGCGCAGGGCGCGAGTGCGCTCGCGGGCGTGCCGGGCGCGTGCGTGGGCGTGTGCGGCAAGGCCTGGCTGGTGCAGTTCGGGCGCAGCGACCAGATGCGCTTCTACGGCCAGGGCGAGAAGCTCACCGGCATGGAGAAGTCCGGCAAGCGCACCAAGTTCTGGAACCTCGACGTCTGGGCCGACCACCCGATGCCGGTCATCGTCGACGGCCAGGCCGACCCGCAGTACGCCGCCATCCCGTACCTTCTGATCCGCCAGGGCGCGCGCTGGATCGGCGTGCTCGTCGACCATCCGGGCGCCGTCTGGATGGACACCGGATCGAACTGGTTCTTCACCGGCAGGGACGACCACGACGCGCCGCCCGGCCTGTGGTTCGGCGCGGACGAGGGCGTGCCCGCGTTCTACGTGATCGCCGGCGACAGCATGGGCGCGGTCACGCAGCGCCTGCAGCGCCTGGTGGGCAAGACGCCGCTGCCGCCGCTGTGGTCGCTGGGCCACCATCAGTGCCGCTGGGGCTACGGTGGCACGAAGGACCTGCAGATGCTGGACGCGGGCTTTGCCGAGCACGCGTTCCCCAACGACGGCCTGTGGCTCGACATCGACTACATGGACGACTACAAGGTCTTCACGACCAGCCCCTCGCAGTTCGGCGATCGCGCGGCCGAACTGAAGGCGCTCGCCGACAAGGGCCGGCGCGTCGTGCCCATCCTCGACCCGGGCGTGAAGGTCGCGGACGGCTACGAGGTGGCCGAGAGCGGCCTGAAGGCGGGCATCTTCTGCCAGAACCCCGAAGGCCGGCCCTACGTCGGCTTCGTCTGGCCGGGCCGCACCTGGTTCCCCGACTATTCGCTGTCCGAGGGCCGCGCCTGGTGGGCGGGCTACGCGCGCCAGTTCCGCGACTGGGGCTTCGGCGGCGCGTGGATCGACATGAACGACCCCAGCACCGGCGCGGCCGAGTGCGATGACATGCGCTTCCAGCGCGGCCAGTGGGATCACTGGACGTACCACAACCTGTACGCGACCGGCATGGCGCAGGCCACCTGGGAAGGCTTCAAGGCCGCGGTGCCCGACGAGCGCCCGTTCATCCTCTCGCGCAGCGCGGCCGCCGGATCGAGCCGGTGGACGGCGCTGTGGACGGGCGACAACTGGAGCAACTGGCACCAC
>DATCRO010000608.1:0-4200 GCA_036569025.1 Burkholderiaceae bacterium | reverse complement strand
CTTCGCGGCTGTAGCTCAGCTGGATAGAGTACTTGGCTACGAACCAAGGGGTCGTGGGTTCGATTCCTGCCAGCCGCACCAGAATTTCGGTTCTAGACGAACGGGTCATCTCGCAAGAGGTGGCCCGTTTTTCTTTGTGCGCTGCCGGTCTGTTTCCGCGTGGACGCGCGCCACGCCGGCCCCATGTCATCCCGCGCGCAGTCGCGGGATCCACGGCGGTCCGGCGAGGAGACTCCGCAGTGCGCCGCGGTGGATCCTGCGACTCCGCTTCGCTGCGCGCAGCGATGACAGGCTGGCGGTTGTCGACGCATCGCCAGTGCGCGACACCGACACGCCCGCGGTCGGGCGCGGCTTAGCCGACCGGCGTGGTCGGCGGCGGCACCCAGTCGGCCTGCGGCGCGGCCAGCGGCGCGTCGCCGAAGGTGGCGATGTAGAGCACCGACAGGCCTGCGCGCGGGCCCTCAGGTGCCGCGCGCGGCGCCGGCGGCTCCTCGGTCGCGTTGCTGGAGGCGACCCATTCCTTGGCCTGCCGGCCCACGGCGTCGACGCTGGCGATCAGGTCGTCGACGTAGGCCTCGAAGCTGTGCTCGCGATCGATGGTGGACGTGAGCTTCGCGTTGACCTCGACGGCGAGGAAGGACTGCACGTAGGCGAGCGCCGCGCGCTTCCTGGGCAGGTCCACGCCGCCGACGCGCTGCACCTGGTGCTCCCACGGCACCGAGCGCTCGAGCGCCTCGCGCACGAACGCCGACCAGTGATCCTGCGAGTCCGCGGCCGTCGACCAGGGCCGGCCGTGGCGGCCCGCGACGAAGCCGTCGAGCGCGGCGGCCAGGCTCAGCGTGCCGCGCGATTCACGCGGGTGCCCCGGCTCCGGCGGCAATGCCACGCCCACCGCCCACGGGCAGTTGTCCGGGAACTTCTGGCCCTTGCACGAGCGCTGGCTCGACACGATGCCGTACACGCTGGACGGCAGCTCGGGCGACGGGCCCTGCGCGAGGATCCACCTGTCGCCGCCGGGCGGCGGTCCGAAGTCGCCGTTGGGGAACGCGATGGGCGTGGCCCAGTCGGCGTGCAGGTCGAAGCCGTGGGCCGCGCGCCCCGTGAGGCGGCCTGTGCGCGGCGTCGTCGAGGCCGCGGCGCGCAGCAGCAGTGCGCGGCCGTCGGGGCGCGTCTCGCCGGTGCGGAAATGGTGGCGCACGAGCAGCAGGTCCGCCAGTTCGACCTGCGTCGCGCTCTTGCCGAAGCGGACCTTGGGGCCCGAGGCATGGAACACGCCGGACACGAGCGGCAACTCCTTGCTCGACTCGGGCGGCAGCGCGGCCTGGATCGCCTTGGCGAGCCGGCGCCGCAGCACCGGGGAGTCCACCAGCATCGAGACGAACGCCGGCTCGCCGGGCGTCGTCCACTTGTCCGCGGTGCGGCGCGACAGGCCGTACAACGCGGCATGCGCCTTGACCCAGTCGAATTGCGACCACGTGGTGTTGCAGGACTGCTCGATGAGCTTCTGTAGATCGTTGGCGAGGGACACGGACACGCGATGGACGGGCAGGGGGCGCCAGTCTATTCGCGCCGGCGGCCCGTTCCGGCCGGACCATACGCAAATTCGCATGGATCCATGAAGAGTGCCCGGGCTTGGCGTCCCGGGCCGCAAGGCCTTTGCCCGGGAGGTAACCTTGCGGTACCCACTCCATCCGGACCCCTGTCAATGACCGAGAACACCACCGCTTCCTACCCCGACACCCGCCTGCTGATCGAAGGCGAATGGCGCGACGCCACCGGCGGCAGGAAGATCCCCGTCGCCAACCCCGCCACCGGCCAGACCATCGGCCACGTCGCACACGCGGCGGTCGCCGACCTCGATGCCGCGCTGGCCGCCGCGCAGAAGGGCTTCGAGGCCTGGCGCAACATCCCCGCGGTCGAGCGCGCCGCGACGATGCGCAAGGCCGCCGGCCTGCTGCGCGAGCGCGCCGACGCGATCGCGCGCCTGTTGACGCAGGAGCAGGGCAAGCCGCTGGCCGAGGCGAAGGTCGAGGTGCTGGCCGGCGCCGGCATCATCGAGTGGTTCGCCGACGAAGGCATGCGCGTCTACGGCCGCATCGTGCCCTCGCGCAACCTGGCCGCGCAGCAGCTCGTGCTCAAGGAACCCGTCGGCCCGGTCGCCGCATTCACGCCGTGGAACTTCCCGATCAACCAGGTCGTGCGCAAGCTCGGCGCGGCGCTGGCCACGGGCTGCTCGTTCCTGGTGAAGGCGCCCGAGGAGACGCCCGCGTCGCCCGCCGCGCTGCTGCAGACCTTCGTCGACGCCGGCGTGCCGGCCGGCACGGTGGGCCTGGTGTTCGGCGATCCGGGCGAGATCTCGAGCCACCTGATCGCGAGCCCCATCATCCGCAAGGTCACGTTCACCGGCTCGACCCCGGTGGGCAAGCAGCTCGCGGCGCTCGCCGGCCAGCACATGAAGCGCGTGACGATGGAACTGGGCGGCCACGCGCCGGTGATCGTCGCCGAGGACGCGGACGTCGCGCTGGCCGTCAAGGCCGCCGGCGCCGCCAAGTTCCGCAACGCCGGCCAGGTCTGCATCTCGCCGACGCGCTTCCTGGTGCACAGCAGCCTGCGCGACGAATTCGCCGCGGCGCTCGTCAAGCATGCGCAGGGCCTGAAGCTGGGCGACGGCCTGGCCGCGGGCACCAACCTGGGCCCGCTCGCCAACGGCCGCCGCGTGACCGCGATGGACAAGGTGATGGCCGACGCGCGCGCCAAGGGCGCGAAGATCGCCACCGGCGGCGAGCGTGTGGGCAGCGCCGGCAACTTCTTCGCACCCACGGTGCTGACCGATGTGCCGCTGGACGCCGACGTGTTCAACAACGAGCCCTTCGGTCCCGTCGCCGCGATCCGCGCGTTCGACACGCTGGACGAGGCGATCGCCGAGGCCAACCGCCTGCCGTACGGCCTGGCCGGCTACGCGTTCACCAGGTCCATCAAGACCGTGCACCAGCTGAGCCAGCGCCTCGAGCTGGGCATGCTGTGGATCAACCAGCCGGCCACGCCGTCGGCCGAGATGCCGTTCGGCGGCGTCAAGGACTCCGGCTACGGCACGGAAGGCGGCCCCGAGGCGCTGGAGCCCTACCTGGTGACCAAGGCGGTGTCCGTCCTCGGCGTCTGAGGACGCGGCCGCCGACGATGAAAGTCGGCGGCCACCCGCCGGCCGACCTGTTCAACGTCGCGGACTTGCTGCAAACTGCAAGGTCCAAGGCGAGGAACAGGTCCATGGCAAGGACTGACAGCGCGGCGTACGGGCGGCCCTCCTGCCCGATGCAGCGGATGCGCGCATGAAGGCGCCGCCCGCGCGCGACGATCCCCCGACCGCGATACGCGGCCTCGGCAACTGGCACCGCGACAAGCGGCGCGGGTCAGCCATCGTCTTCGTGGTGGCCGTGCTCCTGCTCGCGCTGCTGTGCTCGGCCATCGTGGGCGTGCTGTCGTCGGCCCGGGCGTATGTCGGCGGCGAGAGCCTGTATTCCAAGGGCCAGAAGGATGCGGTGCGCTTCCTGGGCCAGTACCTGCGCTCGGGCGACGAGGCCGACTGGCAGCGCCATCTCGCCGCGCTGGCCGTGCCGCTGGGCGATCGCGCGGCGCAGCTGGAACTCGAGAAGCCCCGGCCCGACTTCGAGGTCGTGCGGCGTGGCCTGCTGCAGGGGGGCAACGATCCCGCCGACCTCGACCTGATCATGGGCTTCTACCGCCTGTTCCGCCACGTGCCGCTGGTGGCCGCGGCGGTCGACACCTGGGCCGCCGCCGACGAGGACATCGTGCGGCTGCAGCGCATGGGCGAGCAGATCCGCCAGGCACACGACGCCGGTGGCGACGACGCCTGGCGGCCGCGCTTCGAGGCCGAGATGTACCGGCTCGACGACGCGCTCAACCAGCGCGAGCTGCTGTTCTCGCGCCAGCTGGGGCAGGCCGCGCGCTGGGTGCAGGGGCTGCTGCTGCTGGCCACCGCCGGCCTGGCGCTGGCCCTGATCGCCGGCGGCCTCATGTTCGCCCGCCAGATGTGGAAGCAGCTCGCGCAGTCGCAGCAGGAGGTCGAGGACGGTAACGCGCGCTGGTCGCTCGCCGCCGACGCCGGCCGCCTGGGCCTGATGGAGTGGCGGGTGCGCGACGACACGATCCTGCTGGATCCGCACGCCATCGCCATCTACGAGC
>DATCRO010000607.1:0-2190 GCA_036569025.1 Burkholderiaceae bacterium | reverse complement strand
GCGTCGACCTCGGCGAGGTCGGCCAGCACCGAGCGCACGAGCTCGACCGGGTCGGCCTGCAGCAGCGCCGCGGGCAGGCTGCGCACGGCCAGCGTCTGCGGGCCCATCGGCGAGACGTCCAGGCCGAGGCTGCGCAGCGTCTCCGCATGCGTCTCGACGAGCGCATGCTCGGCCGGCGTCGCGGCGAAGGTGGCGGGGATCAGCAGCGCCTGCGTGGGCATGTCGTGCGTGGCGGCGCCGGCCTTCAGGCGTTCGTAGACGATGCGCTCGTGCGCGGCGTGCATGTCGACGACGACCAGCCCGTGCGCGTTCTCGGCCAGCACGTACACGCCCTGGACCTGCGCGATGGCGCGTCCGAGCGGCCAGTCGGCGGCGTCGGCCCGGGCAATCGCCGCGACGGCGTCGTCGTTGCCCTGCGGGCGCGTCCAGGCCGGCGCGGCGACGACGGGTTCGTTTGCCTCAAGGACGGCGGTGCCGCCCGAGTCGAGCACGCCGCCGGCCGCAGCCGCCGGCGCGCTCGAATCGCCGAAGGCGCGCGCGAACAGGGATGCCGTGGCGGCGCCGGCCAGCATCGGTCGGCTGTCCTCGGCGACCGGCCAGGGCCGCGCCGGCGCGAGGCCGGCCGCGCTCCAGCCGGGCGTCGCCGTCCCGCCATTGCCGTTGAGGCGCTCGACGGCCGCGGCGGCCGCGGCCGCGAAGCCGCCCGGCGTGCCGAACGAACTGCCGACCACGCCCGTTCCGGCGTGCGTCGCACTCGGCGTCGTGGCGCCCGACGGCGCCAGCACGTCCTCCACCGCGCGCTTGACCGCCTGGTGGATCGCGCCCGAGTCGCGGAAGCGCACCTCGATCTTGGTCGGATGCACGTTGACGTCGACGCGCGCCGGGTCGATCTCGATGAACAGCACGTAGGCCGGCTGCTTCTGGCCGTGCAGCACGTCCTCGTAGGCGGCGCGCAGCGCGTGCGCGATCAGGCGGTCGCGCACGTAGCGGCCGTTGACGTAGACGTACTGGTGGTCGCTGCGCGTGCGCGCCGCGGCGGGCAGCCCGACGCGGCCATGGATGGCGATCGGGCCGATCTCGGCGGCCAGCGGGCGGCTGTTGTCGACGAAGTCCTCGCCGAGGACGTCGCGGATGCGCTGCGCCTCGTCGGCGGCGCGCCATTGCTCGACGAGCTTGCCCTCGTGCCACACCGCGAAGCCCACCTGCGGCCGCACCAGCGCATGGCGGCGCACGGCCTCGACGCAGTGCGCGAGCTCGGTGGAATCGGACTTGAGGAACTTGCGGCGCGCCGGCGTGCTGAAGAACAGCTCGCGCACCTCGACGGTGGTGCCCTGCGCGCGCGCGGCCGGCGCGAGCTCGCCCGAGCGCGCGTCCAGCCGCTGCGCGTGCGCGGCGTCGGGCGTGCGGCTGACCAGCGCCAGCTCGGAGACCGACGCGATGGCCGCCAGCGCCTCGCCGCGGAAGCCCATGGTCGAGACCATCTCGAGGTCGTCGAGCGAGCGGATCTTGCTGGTCGCGTGGCGCTTGAGCGCGAGCGGCAGCTCGGCCGCCTCGATGCCGCAGCCGTCGTCCTCGATCAGGATGGCGCGCACGCCGCCTGCCACGAGCCGCACGTTGACCTGCGCGGAGCCGGCATCGAGCGCGTTGTCGACCAGCTCGCGCACCACGGACGCGGGCCGTTCGACGACCTCGCCCGCGGCGATCTGGCTCACCAGTTCGTCGGGTAATTCACGGATGCTGCGGCGCCCGGGCGCCGCGGTCTGGAGACTCATCCCCGTATTGTAGGAAGGCCCGTCGATAATCGCCGCCCATGGACTCCTTGATTCCCCTGTTTCAGCATCTACTTCACGCCGACCAGTACCTGGCGGGCCTGGTGGCCAGCAACGGCGCGTGGGTGTACGGCATCCTGTTCGCCGTCATCTTCATCGAGACGGGCGTCGTCGTGATGCCGTTCCTGCCGGGGGATTCGCTGCTGTTCCTGGTGGGCGGGCTGGCCGCCAGCGGCGCGATGGACATCTCCATGGCGCTGGGCGTGATGTTCGCCGCCGCGGTGATCGGCAACCAGACCAACTACACGATCGGCCGCTGGATCGGGCCGCGCGTCTTCCACTGGGAGAACTCGCGCTGGTTCAACAAGGAAGGCTTCGACAAGTCGCACGCGTTCTTCGAGAAGTACGGCGGCGCCGCGCT
>DATCRO010000606.1:0-2561 GCA_036569025.1 Burkholderiaceae bacterium | reverse complement strand
CGCCTGGGCCGTGCATCGCCGCGGCCCGTGCGCGACGATTGAACCCTTCCCACGCTCGACGGCATGCACGGTGGACGAAGCCCCCGCCAGCCATGAACACCGCCCCCACACCCCAGCCATCCTCCCGGCCCGCCGCGGCCGCCGGCGGCCTGCACGACGACGCCGAGGACCGCCGCCTGGTGGCCTGCGTCTGCGCGCACGAGCTGGCCGCCTTCGAATCGCTGTACCGCCGCTACCACCCGCGCCTGTGCCGCTTCCTGCACCGCATGCTGCGGCCGGAGCACCTCGTCGAGGAGGTGCTCAACGACACGATGTACGTCGTCTGGAACCAGGCCGAGCGCTTCAACGGCACGAGCAAGGTGTCGACCTGGATCTTCGCCATCGCCTACCGCAAGGCGCTCAAGGCGCTGTCGCGCCACGAGGATCCGGTGCCCACCACGGCCGAGGACGACGCCGACCACCCGGCGGCCGAGCCGTCCGAGCGCCCGGAGGCGCGCATGAGCCTGGCCCAGGCGCGGGCGGCGATCGACACCGCGCTGCGGGCGCTGTCGGCCGACCAGCGCGCCGCCGTCGAGCTGACCTACTTCCACGGCTTCAGCTACCCCGAGATCGCGCAGATCGTCGACTGCCCCACCGACACGGTCAAGACGCGCATGTTCCACGCCCGCAAGCGCCTGAGGACGGCGTTCGGCGGCCAACTGGACGACTGGCTATGACTTCCCACGCCGAGCCGAAATGGCCGATGATCACGTCCGGGGCGCGGCCCCATCGTTTCTGGAGACTGGCATGAGCGGTCAGATCCTTCGCCTCGAACCCGATCCGCACGTCGCGGTGCAGCGGCTGCTGCCGTGGTACCTCACGGGCCGCCTCGAGACCGCGGAGCACGACATCGTCGAAACCCACCTGGCGCAGTGCCCCGAGTGCCGCGCCGAGCTCGAGACCGAGCGCCAGTGGCAGCTGCTGCACCCGGGCCATGGCGCGCAGGTGGACGTCGAGGAAGGCTGGGCCCGCATGCGCGCCCGCCTGTCCGGCGAGCTGCCGGTGACGGCGCCGGCGCCGCTGATCACGCCCCTGCCCGCGGCCGCCCCGCGCCGCCGCGGCTGGCTGCCGCCCGCCTGGCGCACGGCGCCGCGCCTGCCCGCGCGCGCCTGGGCGGCGCCGGCGCTGCTGTCGGCCGGTCTGGCGGCGGCCATCGTCTTCACGCTGCGGCCGGTCGCGCCGGCGGCGCAGTACATCGCCCTGTCGGCGCCCGCCGAGCCCGGCGCCACGGCGGTCGTCCGCTTCAAGCCCGACGCCACCGAGGCGCAGATCCGCCACGGCCTCAAGGACAGCGGCGCGCGGCTGGTGGACGGGCCCACCGTGAGCGATGCCTACGTCGTGCGCCTGCCGCGCGAGCACTACGCCGCGGCCCTGGACAAGCTGCGCAAGGAGCCGGGCGTGGCGCTGGTGGAGGCGCTGGAGAGCGCATCGCCATGACCCTTCGTTCGATCTACCGCCGCGCCGCCCTGGCCCTCGCGCTGGGCCTGGCGTCGCTGGCCGCCTGGGCCGGCGACGCCGCCGCGTCGGCGCCGCCCGCGGAGGCCGCCTCGGCCCCGCGCGAGCTGCTGGTGATGCTGCGCGCTCCCACCGCGCATGCGCGCATCGACGGCAGCTATGGCGGCAGCGGCTACGGCGATGCCGCGCGCGCGCAGTCGCAGGCCCGCGTGGGCGCGCGCCTGGCCGCCGCGCACGGCTTCACGGTCGTCACGCTGTGGGCGCTGCCCGCGCTGGGCATGGACTGCGTCGTGCTCGCGCTGCCGCCCGGGGCGGACGTCCAGACGAGCATCGCCGCGTTGCAGGCGCATCCCGAGGTCGAATGGGCGCAGGCGATGAACGAGTTCCACGCCCAGGGCCACGCCGACCCGCTCTACGCGCTGCAGCCCGCGGCCGCGCAGTGGCACCTGGACGACCTGCACGCGGTGGCCACCGGCCGCAAGGTGCACGTGGCCATCATCGACAGCGCCGTCGACGACACCCACCCCGACCTCGCGCAGGCCGTCCTGGCACGCGCCAACTTCGTGGACGACCGTGCCTGGGCGCCCGAGCTGCACGGCACCGCCGTGGCGGGCCTGGTGGCCGCGCGCGCGGACAACGGCATGGGCATCGTCGGCATCGCGCCCGACGCGCAGCTGTATGCGCTGCGCGCGTGCTGGGAAGTCAGCGCGACGCGCACGCTGTGCAACTCGCTGAGCCTGGCCAAGGCGCTGAGCTTCGCGATCGAGCGCCGCGCCGAGGTCATCAACATGAGCCTGTCCGGACCCGACGACCTGTTGCTGGGGCGGCTGATCGACGTGGCGCTGTCGCATCGCCAGCAGGTCGTGGCGGCGGTCGACGCGCACGCGATCGGCGGCGGCTTCCCGGCGGCGCATCCGGGCGTGATCGCGGTGGCCGACGCGCAGTCCGACGCGCCGCCGGCCGGCCTGTCCGGCGCGTGGGCCGCGCCCGCGCGCGACCTGCCCACCACCGTGCCGGGCGGCGGCTGGCGCATGGTCAGCGGCACCTCGTTCGCGGCGGGCGAGGTC
>DATCRO010000605.1:0-2647 GCA_036569025.1 Burkholderiaceae bacterium | reverse complement strand
CTTCATCGCCATCATCGCCGTGGCCAGCGAATCGAGCAGCACGTAGCGCGCCGTCTCATAGGCCTCGGCGGAACCGATGCCGTCACTGAGGACGTAATCGGCCACCTCGACCATGGGCGGGTCCGGATCGGGACGCCTGGCGGAGCGGATGTCGTGCGTGCTCATGGACTCGTCTCCTCACCGCGAAGGCCTGTTCGAAGCGCCCGGATGCGACCGTCAGGCTAGCTGACCACGCCGCGATGGCAAAAGCGAGTCGCCCTGCCCCGCGCTTCAGCCCGCGGGCACGCGCACCCAGCCTTCCATCAGCACGCGGGCGCTGCGGCTCATGACGGCCTTGGTCACGCGCCATTCGCCATCGACCCGCGCCGCCTGCGCACCCACGCGCAGCGTGCCCGAGGGATGGCCGAAGCGCACCGCCGAGCGCTCGCCGCCGCCGGCCGCGAGGTTGACCAGCGTGCCCGGAATGGCAGCCGCCGTGCCGATGGCCACCGCCGCCGTGCCCATCATCGCGTGATGCAGCTTGCCCATCGAAAGGGCTCGCACCAGCAGGTCGATGTCGCCCGCCGCGACCGGCTTGCCGCTGGAGGCGGTGTAGCCCGCGGACCGCGCGACGAACGCGACCTTGGGCGTGTGCTGCCGCCCCGCCGCTTCGCCGACGTTCGCGATGAGCCCCATGCGCACCGCGCCGTGCGCACGGATGGCCTCGAAGCGTGCGAGCGCGGCGGCGTCGCCGTTGATGGCGTCCTGCAGCTCGGTGCCCTTGTAGCCGATGGCTTCGGCCTCCACGAAGATCGTCGGGATGCCGGCGTTGATCATCGTCGCGCGCAGCCTGCCGACGCCGGGCACCTCGAGCTCGTCGACGAGGTTGCCGGTCGGGAACATCGCGCCGCCGGCGCCTTCCTCTTCCGCCGCGGGGTCCATGAATTCGAGCTGCACCTCGGCGGCCGCGAAGGTCACGCCGTCGAGCTCGAAGTCGCCGGTCTCCTGCACCGCGCCATCGGTCATCGGCACGTGCGCGACGATGGTCTTGCCGATGTTGGCCTGCCAGATGCGCACCACCGCCACGCCGTCGCGCGGCACGCGGGCCGCATCGACCAGGCCGTTGGAAATCGCGAACGGGCCGACCGCCGCCGAGAGGTTGCCGCAGTTGCCGCTCCAGTCGACGAAGGGCTGGTCGATCGACACCTGGCCGAAGAGGTAGTCCACGTCATGGCCAAGCCTGTCGCTCTTCGAAAGAATCACCGCCTTGCTGGTGCTCGAGGTGGCGGCGCCCATGCCGTCGATCTGCTTGCCGTAGGGGTCGGGGCTGCCGATGACGCGCAGCAGCAGCGCGTCGCGCGCCTTGCCGGGCAACTGCGCGGCTTCGGGCAGGTCCTGCAGGCGGAAGAACACGCCCTTGCTGGTGCCGCCGCGCATGTAGGTGGCGGGAATCCTGATCTGTGGTGCGAAGGCCATGGTCGTGCGATTGTCGGGATTGTCGGTTCAGCCGGCCGCGGGCGCCGCCGCTGCGTTCGTGGCGAGGAAGTCCTGCGCGAAGCGCTGCAGCACGCCGCCGGCCTCGTAGATCGACACCTCCTCCGCGGTGTCGAGGCGGCAGGTCATCGGCACTTCGAGCCGTTCGCCGCTGCGGCGGTGGATGACCAGCGTCACATCGGCACGCGGCTCGCGCGCGCCGATCACGTCGTAGGTCTCGGTGCCGTCCAGGCCCAGCGTCAGGCGGTTGGTGCCGGGCCTGAACTCGAGCGGCAGCACGCCCATGCCGATCAGGTTGGTGCGATGGATGCGCTCGAAGCCTTCGGCCGCGATGGCCTCCACGCCCGCGAGGCGCACACCCTTGGCCGCCCAGTCGCGCGAGGAGCCCTGGCCGTAGTCGGCGCCCGCCACGATGATCAGCGGCTGCCTGCGCTCCAGGTAGACCTCGATCGCCTCCCACATGCGCACCACCCTGCCCTCGGGCTCGATGCGCGCAAGCGAGCCCTTGCGCTGCACGCCGTCGACCACCGCCATCTCGTTGACGAGCTGCGGATTGGCGAAGGTGGCGCGCATGGCCGTCAGGTGGTCGCCGCGGTGCGTGGCGTAGGAGTTGAAGTCTTCCTCCGGCAGGCCCATCCTCGCGAGGTACTCGCCGGCGGCGCTGTCGGGCAGGATCGCGTTGGAGGGCGACAGGTGGTCGGTCGTGATGTTGTCGGGCAGCAGCGCCAGCGGCCGCATGCCGCGCAGCGTGCGCGGGTTGGCCGCCAGCGCGCCCACGCCCTCGCGGTCCCAGTAGGGCGGGCGCCGGATGTAGGTCGACTGCGGCCGCCAGTCGTACTGCGGGCTCACCTTCTCGCCGCGGTCCGCGTGGATCGCGAACATCGGCTCGTAGACCTTGCGGAACATCTCGGGCCGTACGGAGGCCGCGACGATGGCGTCGATCTCCTCGTCGGCCGGCCAGAGGTCGGCCAGGCGGATCTCGCGGCCGTCGCCGGCCACGCCGAGCACGTCGCGCTCGATGTCGAAGCGGATCGTGCCCGCGATCGCGTATGCCACGACCAGCGGCGGCGAGGCCAGGAAAGCCTGCTTCGCATGGGGATGGATGCGGCCGTCGAAGTTGCGGTTGCCCGAAAGCACCGCCGTGGCGTAGAGATCGCGCTCGACGATCTCCTGC
>DATCRO010000604.1:0-2585 GCA_036569025.1 Burkholderiaceae bacterium | reverse complement strand
GCGCTGTCGCGCACCGCCGAGCGCGCGCTGGCGCCATTCGCGGTGGTGCTGCAGGTCACGCCCATCGTGGCCATCGCGCCGCTGATCATGATCCTGACCGACAGCCCGCTCGCCACCGTGATCGTGTGCGCCTGGCTGGTGGCGTTCTTCCCCATCCTGGCCAACACGCTCACCGGCCTGCGCAGCGTCGACGCGAACCTGAAGGACCTGTTCGCGCTGCAGCGCGCGAGCCGCTGGCAGACGCTGCGCCACCTGCTGGTGCCCGCCGCGCTGCCCTCGTTCATGACGGGCGTGCGCATCGCCGGCGGACTGTCGCTGATCGGCGAGGTGGGTGGCGAGTTCGCCGCGGGCGCCGCGGGCCGCGACACGGGCCTGGCCTCGCGCATCCTCGAGTCGGCGTTCCGCACCGAGATCCCCAAGATGTTCGCGGCCCTCGCGCTCGTCGCCGCCACGGGCGTGGCGCTGTACCTGGCCACGGGTGCGCTGAGCCGGCTGCTGCTGCAGCGCTGGCACGAGAGCGAGCGCAGCTGAAGCGGCGCGTCAGGCGTCGACCGGCTCGCCGGCGCGGTCGCGGATGGTGACGCCCAGCCGCTCCACCTGCGCATCGCCCCAGTCGTACAGCTGCTGGAGCAGCGGCCGCAGCGAGCGGCCCGCGGGCGTCAGGCGGTAGCGCGCGGTCGAGTCCGGCGCGGCGTCGCGCGCCACCAGCCCGCGCTCCTGCAGGCCGTGCAGGCACTGCGTGAGCATCTTGTCGCTCAGGCGCGGGATCTGGCGCCGCAGTTCGCCGTAGCGCTGCGGGCCTTCCTTCAGGCGCGCCAGGATCACCGTCTTCCACTTGCCGCCCAGCAGTTCCAGCGCGAGCTCGGTCGGACAGCCGAACGTGCGGGGAAGGCGCTTCATCGCGCGTCCAACGCACCAAGCGGTGCGTTGACCCTCGCCGGGGCGGCCCGTAGCCTGCAGGCGTCCTTGTTCATCGAGTTCTCCATGAAGATCATTGCCTTCGACAACTTCAAGCCCGGCGTCACGCTGGACGACCTGCGGCCCTATCTGCGCGACGAAGTCGCCAACGTGTGGCGCCTGTGGAAAGCCGGCATCGTGCGCGAGAACTTCGCGCGCACCGACGTCGGCGGCGTCGTCATCGTCTTCGAATGTAGCGACATCGCCGAGGCGCGGCGCCACATCGACGACTTCCCCCTGACGCGCGCCGGCCTCATCGAGTGGCAGCTCATCGGCTGCGGCGCGCCGCTGCCGCTCGAGTTCCTGTTCGACCCGGCAGTCGACGTCGCCGAGCCCTTGGACCGGACGGGCCGGCATTGAGCGCGCCTCCGCTCCTGCCCGCGCGCTTCGAGGACTGGTGCGACCCGCGCCGCACCGCGCTGCTGGTCTACGACATGCAGGTGGGTGTCTGCCGCCAGGTGGCGCGGTCGGCCGCGGTCATCGAACGCTGCGGCGTCGCGTTGCAGGCCGCGCGGCGAGCCGGCATGCGCATCGCGTTCACGCGCCACCGGTCACCGCCGCGGGCGTGGCTGGGCGCGACGCAGCTGCGCACCGCGATGGCCTGGCAGCGCGCGAGCTCGCCCGATGACGTGCAGTCGTGGTTCGCCCGCGGCGCTCCGGCCGCGGAGATCGTGCCCGAGCTCGCGCCGCGAGACGACGAACTGGTCGTCGACAAGTTCGCCATGTCTGCGTTCGAGGGCACGCCGCTGGCCACCGCGTGGCGCGACGGCGGCCTCACGGGCGTCGCGATCGCGGGCATCGCGCTGGAGATCGGCATCGAGCCGACCGTGCGCCACGCGACCGACCTCGGCCTCGTGCCCATCGTGCTGGCCGACGCCTGCGGCGCGGGCCACGCCGAGGCCGGCGAGCGCACCCTGGCGACGATGCGCTTCGTCGGCGAGGCCGTCTTCGGCGACGTCGACGGCTTCGCCGCGGCGCTCGCCCGCACGCCCACGTGACGGCGGCGGCCTCGCCGCGCGCGAGGCCGCATCGCTCACTCGCCGGCCGCGACGAAGCCGGCCGCCACGTGCGACAGGTCGCAGAACGGCTTGTCGCGCGAGTGCCCGCAGCGGCACAGGCGCGCCTGCGTCACGCGCGCGACGGTGCGGCCGGTGCCCGCGCAGATCTCCAGGTTGCCACGCACCTGCAGCGGGCCGTCGCGCAGGGGCGTGACCGCGAGCGGGCCGTCGCGCCCGGCGAGCACGTCGATCGCGCCGGTCGGCGGCTCGCCCGTCGCCGCGAAGCCCGCCGCGACATGGCTGCCGTCGCACCAGGGCTTGTTGCGCGACCGGCCGCAGCGGCACAGCGTCGCTCGCAGCCCGTCGTCGACGCCGGCCACGCTGAGCGGCGCGCGCAGGGCGTAGGGCCCGTTCTCGCGCACGTGCAGCGTATTGACCGGCGGCGCGGATTCGCCGGGCCGGCCATCGCGGCGGCGGTAGCGGATCGCGCCCGACGGGCAGCGCTCGGCGACGGCGACCAGCGCCTCCTGGTCGAGCGCATCCGGCGTGATCCAGTCGCCCGGCGTGTTGGCGCGGAACACCATCGGTGCCTCCAGCACGCAGTGGCGCGAGTGGATGCAGCGGCGCGCC
>DATCRO010000603.1:0-2533 GCA_036569025.1 Burkholderiaceae bacterium | reverse complement strand
GGCGCTGTCCTTCGCACCGGCCGAGCTCTGGTGGCTGCAGGTCATCGCCACCGGCGCGCTGGTCGCGCTGCTGGCCGACGCCCCCCCGCGCGCGGCCGCGGCGCGCGCCTGGGCCTTCGCCTTCGGCTGGCTGGCCGCCGGCTTCTGGTGGCTCTACATCAGCCTGCACGTCTACGGCTTCCTGCCGGCCTGGCTGTCGGCGCTGGCCGTGGCGGTGCTGGCGGCGCTGCTGGCGCTGTACTACGCGATCGCCGGCTGGGCGTGGGCGCGGCTGCGGCGCAACCGGCCCCTGGTCGACGCGGTGCTGTTCTCGTCGGTCTGGCTGATGGCCGAACTGGCGCGCGGGCAGTTCCTGACCGGCTTCCCGTGGATCGCCGGCGGCTATGCGCACACGTCCGGGCCGCTCGCCCGGTGGGCGCCGTATGTCGGCGTGTACGGCATCGGCGCGCTGGCGGCGTTCGTCTCTGCCGCGGTGGCGCTGGTGCTGATGGCGCAGCGCGGGCCGCGCACGCGCGCGCCCCTGGTCACGCTGAGCCCGCTGCTGGTGCCGCTGGCGGCGCTGCTGGTCGGCCTCGCGCTGCCGCAGGCATTCACCCGCTCGACCGGCATCCTCACGGTGTCGCTGCTGCAGCCGGACGTGGCGCAGAACGACAAGTTCGAGGAGGAGCACGTCCGGCAGGCGCTCGCCTGGCACGTCGTCAAGCTGGCCAGCGCGCCCGGGCAACTGGTGGTGACGCCCGAGTCGTCCCTGCCGATCCTGCCGGTGCAGATCCCGCGCGAGACCTGGCTGGCCTACGAGAAGCCGTTCAACAGGACGGGCCGCTCGGCGCTGGTGGGCGTTTTCACCGGGGACGACGAGCACGGCTACACGAACTCGCTGGTCGGCCTGGACACCATGCACCACATGACCGACGGCACGTTCTACCGCTACGGCAAGCGCCACCTGCTGCCGTTCGGCGAGTACGTGCCGCCGGGCTTCCACTGGTTCGTCTCGATGATGAAGATCCCGATCGGCGACCAGGCCGCGGGCGTCGACACCGCGTCGTTCCAGGTGGGCGCGCAGCGCGTGCGGCCGCTGATCTGCTACGAGGATCTGTTCGGCGAGGACTTCGCGCCGTCCATGGTGGGCCCGAACGCGGCCACGCTGATGGCCAACTCCACGAACCTGGCCTGGTTCGGCCGCCGCATGATCCAGGACCAGCACCTGCAGTTCTCGCGCATGCGCGCGCTCGAGTTCCAGCGCGGACAGGTGCGCGCCACCAACACCGGCGCCACCGCCGTCATCGACTGGCACGGCCACGTCACCGCGCGCCTGCCGGCGGACGTCGAGGGCGAGCTCGACGCCCAGGTCGAGGGCCGCATCGGCGACACGCCCTACGGCATCTGGGTGGCCAGGCTGCGGCTGTGGCCGCTGTGGGGCCTGGCGCTCGCGCAGCTGCTGTTCGGCGTGTTCATGGCGCGCCGGCGTTGACTTCGCGGGTCTGGCATCCTTGCGGGATGTCGACCCGCAGTGCCTTGCTCGTCCTGTCCCTGGTGGCCCTGCCCGGTTGCGCGGCGCACCCGTTCGCGCCCACGTCCGTGCCCGCGGGCGCGCCGCGCGACGACGTGCTGCGCATCATGGGCCCGCCCACGGCCACCTACGTGATGCCCGACGGCCACGAGCGGCTCGAATACAACCGCATGCCGTTCGGCCGGCACACCTTCATGATCGACCTCGACGCCGCGGGCCGCGTGGCGCACTGGGAGGACGTGCTCGACGAAGCCCACTTCGCGGCGATCCGGCCCGGCATGACCCGGGCCGACGTGCTGCGCCTGATCGGGCCGCCGTCGTTCACGTCGAACTACCACCGCCCGGAGCCCGGCTTCACCTGGAACTACGGCTTCCAGGCTCCGCTGCGCTGCATCGTGTTCCAAGTTCCGTTCAGCGAGGCGACGGGCCGGGTGGTCGAGCCGGGCGGCTATCCGTCCGACCCGCGTTGCGCGGATGAATGGATGTGACCCGCGATCGGTCGCGCCGCACGTAAAATCGTCCGTTCGACCGCGCGCGGCCCCCGCTCGCGGCCTGTCGCCTCCGGCCGCCGCGGCCCCACCGAATTCACCCATGCTGACCTTCCAGCAAATCATTCTTCGCCTGCAGGACTACTGGGACAAGCAGGGCTGCGCGCTGCTGCAGCCCTACGACATGGAAGTCGGCGCCGGCACCAGCCACACCGCCACCTTCCTGCGCGCCCTCGGCCCCGAGCCGTGGAAGGCCGCCTACGTGCAGCCCAGCCGCCGCCCCAAGGACGGCCGCTACGGCGAGAACCCGAACCGCCTGCAGCACTACTACCAGTACCAGGTCGTCCTGAAGCCGGCGCCCGACAACATCCTCGAGCTGTATCTCGGCTCGCTCGAGGCGCTGGGCTTCGACCTGAAGAAGAACGACGTGCGCTTCGTCGAGGACGACTGGGAGAACCCGACGCTCGGCTGCTGGGGCCTGGGCTGGGAAGTCTGGCTCAACGGCATGGAAGTCACGCAGTTCACCTACTTCCAG
>DATCRO010000602.1:0-3081 GCA_036569025.1 Burkholderiaceae bacterium | reverse complement strand
GTGTTCCATGAGCTCGGCGCGGACGTCGCGTGCATCGCGTGCTCTCCGGACGGCCTGAACATCAACGACCAGGTCGGTGCGACGCACCCCGAGGCGCTTGTCGCGGCCGTGAAGGCGCAAGGGGCGAACTTCGGCATCGCGCTGGACGGCGACGCCGACCGCCTGCAGATGGTCGATGCGAGCGGCCGTTGCTACGACGGCGACGAGCTGCTGTACGCGGTCGTCGCCGACCGGCTGTCGCGCGGCCAGCCGGTACCTGGCGTCGTCGGCACGCTGATGACCAACATGGCGGTCGAGCAGGCGCTGCGCGGCCGCGGCGTCGACCTCGTGCGCGCCAAGGTCGGCGACCGCTACGTGCTCGAGGAACTGCTGGCTCGTGGCTGGCAGCTGGGCGGCGAGAACTCGGGCCACCTGCTCGTGCTCGACCGCCACACCACCGGCGACGGCATCGTCAGCGCGCTGCAGGTATTGCAGGCGGTCAGCCGCACCGGCCAGTCGCTGCAGGCGCTGCTCGACGGCGTGCGCCTGTTCCCGCAGGTGATGATCAACGTGCGCCTGGCCGTCCGGTCCGATTGGCAGAAGAACGCGACGCTGGTCGCCGAGAAGGCGGCGGTCGAACGCGAACTGGGCGCCGATGGCCGCGTGCTGATCCGCGCCTCGGGCACTGAGCCGGTGCTGCGCGTGATGGTGGAGGCGCGCGACAAGGCGGTCGCGCGGGGCTTCGCGGAGCGCCTGGCCGAGGCCGCCAAGGCGGCGTGACAAGGATGTGACAGTCGCATCCGCGGTTGTCACAATCCGGCGGCGAGCGCCGCCCGGCGGTCGCAAGGTACTGATTCGACAGGGCATTTTCCCTCGGGCAAGGCTGTGCGGCGACCTGCCACGGTTGTGTCACAGTCCTGTCATGGCGGCCTTCTACATTGGCGCAGTCCCATTAAACTGCCCCTGAAAGGCCCGATCATGAAGTTCCAACCGATTCGCCTGGTGACCATCGCCGCCGCCCTGAGCGTGGCCGGCGTCGCCGCCCAGGCAGCCGACGAAGTCACCGGCGCCGGTTCGTCGTTCGCCGCCCCGATCTACTCGAAGTGGGCCGAGGCCTATGCGAAGGCCTCCAGCAACAAGGTCAACTACCAGTCGGTGGGCTCGGGCGCCGGCATCAAGCAGATCAAGGCCAAGACGGTCGACTTCGGCGCTTCCGACATGCCGCTGAAGGACGAGGAGCTCAAGGAAGCCGGCCTCGTGCAATTCCCCACCTGCATGGGCGGCGTCGTGCCGGTCATCAACGTGGCCGGCGTCAAGCCGGGCCAGCTGAAGCTGACGGGCACCGTGCTCGCCGACATCTACGCCGGCAAGGTCACCAAGTGGAACGATGCGGAGATCACCGGCCTGAACCCCGGCGTGACGCTGCCGGACGCGCAGATCGCCACCGTGCACCGCGCCGACGGCTCGGGCACCAGCTTCATCTTCACGAACTACCTGTCGAAGGTGAACGCGGAATGGAAGTCCAAGGTCGGTGAAGGCACCGCCGTGAACTGGCCGGGCAACGGCGTCGGCGGCAAGGGCAACGAAGGCGTCGCGCAGTACGTGCAGCGCCTGCCGAACTCGATCGGCTACGTCGAATATGCCTATGCCAAGCAGAACAAGATGGACTACGTCCTGTTGAAGAACTCGGCAGGCAGCTTCGTCGCTCCGGACGACGCCACGTTCAAGGCCGCCGCCGCGGGCGCCGACTGGTCCAAGACCTACTACCAGGTCCTGACCGACGAGCCGGGCAAGGATTCGTGGCCCATCACCGGCGCGACCTTCGTGCTGCTGCAGAAGGTGCAGGACAAGCCGGCCCAGGGCGCCGCGGTCATGAAGTTCTTCGACTGGGCGTTCGCCAATGGCGACAAGGCCGCCGCCGAACTCGACTACGTCTCGCTGCCCGACGCGCTGAAGGCCCAGATCCGCAAGACCTGGGGCGACGTGAAGGACGGCTCCGGCAAGACGGTCGCCTTCAAGTAATCGCTCGCCTGGGCGATCCTGCCGCCGCGCCGGGCCTCCGGCCGGCGGCCTGAAAACTCCTCGAACCGGAGGCCCTCGTGGCTGCCACACTGCCCGCCGAAACCACCCTGCGCAACGCGAAGGACAGCGCCCAGCCGGCCGGTCGGCCGCCCGAGCGGCGCCAGACCCTGCCCTGGGCCGACACCTTGTTCGCCGTCCTCGCCCACGGCGCGGCGTGGCTGACGCTGGCGATGCTGGCAGGCATCATCGGTTCGCTGGTGGCGGGCGCGATGCCCGCGCTGCGCGCCTACGGGCCCGCGTTCCTGTGGACCAGCGAGTGGGATCCCGTGCAGGACCACTACGGCGGCCTGGCGATGATCTACGGCACGCTGGCCACCTCGCTGATCGCGCTGGTGATCGCCGTGCCGGTGAGCTTCGGCATCGCGCTGTTCCTGACCGAGATGTCGCCGTCGTGGCTGAAGCGCCCGCTGGGCACCGCCATCGAACTGCTCGCCGGCGTGCCGTCCATCGTCTACGGCATGTGGGGCCTGACCGTCTTCGGCCCCATCCTCGCCAGCTGGGTGCAGCAGCCCCTGCAGTCGGCGTTCGGCAACGTGCCGGGGCTGTCGACGCTGTTCGCGGGGCCGCCCGTGGGCATCGGCATCCTGTGCGCCGGGATCATCCTGGCCATCATGATCATCCCCTTCATCGCTTCCGTGATGCGTGACGTCTTCGAGGTCACGCCCCCGATGCTGAAGGAATCGGCCTACGGCCTGGGCGCGACGACCTGGGAGGTCGTCTACAAGGTCGTGCTGCCGTTCACCAAGACCGGCGTCGTCGGCGGCATCATGCTCGGGCTGGGCCGCGCGCTCGGCGAGACGATGGCCGTCACCTTCGTGATCGGCAACACCAACCAGCTCAATTCCCTGTCGGTCTTCGAGGCCGCCAACAGCATCACCTCGGTGCTGGCCAACGAGTTCGGCGAGGCCGAGGGCATGCACCGCGCGGCGCTGCTGTACCTCGCGCTGGTGCTGTTCGTCATCACCTTCATCGTGCTGTCGCTCGCCAAGGTGCTGCTGATGCGCCTGCAACGCGGCGAAG
>DATCRO010000601.1:0-5567 GCA_036569025.1 Burkholderiaceae bacterium | reverse complement strand
GATCCAGTACGCGCGCGACGGTATGGTCGACCATCTCCGCAATGTTTTGAGGTCGATGATAGAACGCGGGCAGGGGAGGGAAGATGACGCCGCCCATCTCGGTGACGGCGGTCATGTTGCGCAGGTGGGCAAGGTTGAACGGCGTCTCGCGCACCATCAGCACCAGCCGGCGGCGCTCCTTGAGCATGACGTCGGCCGCACGCATGAGCAGGTTGTCGCCGAAGCCGTGGGCGATGGCCGCGAGCGACTTCATCGTGCACGGCGCCACCACCATCGCCTGCGCGGCGAAGCTGCCGCTGGCGATGCAGGCGCCGATGTCGCCCACGGGCCACGTGTGCGTGGCCCTGGCGGCGAGGTCCTCGCGCGACAGCCCCAGCTCGTGGTGGACGTTGATGACGCCCGAGGGCGTGACGACCAGGTGCGTCTCGGCGCCCAGCTCGCGCAGGCGTTCCAGCAGGCGCACGCCGTAGGCGGCGCCCGAGGCGCCGGTGATGCCGACGATGACCCGCGAGGTCAAGCCAGCAGCGGCTGCAGCTCGCCCGCTTCGTACATCTCCATCAGGATGTCCGAGCCGCCGATGAACTCGCCGTTGACGTACAGCTGCGGGATGGTCGGCCAGTTGGCGTATTCCTTGATGCCCTGGCGCACTTCCTCGTCCTCCAGCACGTTGACCGTCTTCAGCTCGGTCACGCCGCAGGCCTTCAGGATCTGGACGGCGCGGCCGGAGAAGCCGCACATGGGGAACTGGGCGGTGCCCTTCATGAACAACACCACCTTGTTGTTCTTCACGAGGTCATCGATGCGTTGCTGGACGTCGGACATGGCAGTCGGGATCAGGAGAAGGCGCACGCGGCGCCGATCTCCCGTTTATAAGCCAAACGGATAGTCATCGCACACCAAAGGTCGCGCCGCAACGTGCCTTAGAACGAATACCGGACGTTGACGGCCATCACCGGCGCCCAGCGCAGCTGGCTGGTGACGTCGTCGAGGCTGCTGGGGCTGGTGAGCAGCCCGTGGCCGTGGGTCTGCGAGGCGAGGCCGAAGTCGGCGTTCAGGCTCAGCTGGCTCTTGAACCAGAGGTGGCTGTAGCCCAGGCCGATGTAGGGCAGGCTCTGCAGCGGATCGGGACGGGTCTCGTACAGCGACAGCGGCTGCGCCAGGCTGACCACGCCGGTGCTGGCGCGGAAGCCGCCGACGAGGCTGCTCGTGGCCGGGCCGAGACTGGTCTGGTTGGGATCGACGAAGTAGTAGTCGCCCAGCAGGCGGATCGAGCCGGTCGGCAGGCGGGAGTTTGTGAGTGCATACTCGGAGCCCGCATGGGTGCTTGTCGGGTTCTCGTATCCTCGCAAGACCAGGCCTTCAGCTCGAACACCCAGGGTGGTGGCCGCGAGGATCGCGAGGGCGGCGGCCCGCGCGCGACGCGTCATCGAAAATGAAGGTTCCATGGTCGGCTCCCGAATCGCCCGGCGGGGCAGAAAAACCAGACTCCAGAAAATCCATGCTACGCCTGTTGTCGTGTTGGATGTATCGACAAACAGCGCGCTTTCTCCAGGCTTGATTACCTCCTGTGACGACCCAGAGACGATGTCACGATAGCGCGATTCGGGCCCTTGCGTGCGCGGCCGCGATGCCCTAAAACCGGTGAGTTAAGCGCCCAGACAGCCGCCGGTGCAGCGAGGGCGACCCTCGATGTCGCGCCGCGTTGCGATACGACCAAAACCCGCCTGGGCGAGGATCGCCGCGACGGCGTCCGCCTGCTCCCAGCCGTGCTCGAACAGCAGCCAGCTGCCCGTGCGCAGCCGGCCGCGGGCGCCCGTGGCGATGGCCCGGATGTCGGCCAGGCCGTTGTCGGCAGCCACGAGCGCGGACAGCGGCTCGTGGGCCAGGTCCGCCAGGTGCGGGTCGTCGGCGGCGATGTAGGGCGGGTTGCTCACGACGAGGTCGAAGACAGGCGCGTCCGTCGCGCCGGCCAGCGCGTCCCACCAGTCGCCTTGAGCGAAACGCACGTCCAGGGACAGCCGGGCGGCGTTCCCGCGCGCGACCGCGAGCGCGTCCGCGCTGCGCTCGCCCGCCCACACGAGGGCGCGTGGGCAGCCGCTCTTGACGGCCAGCGCGATCGCGCCGCTGCCGGTGCCCAGGTCGAGCACGGCGGGGGCCGGCGCATCGAGCAGTTCGCCTTGCAGCAGGCCGAGCGCCCAGTCGACCAGCGTCTCGGTGTCGGGCCGCGGCACCAGCACGGCGGGGGCGACGGCCAGCGTCAGGCCGTGGAACTCGCGTTCGCCGACCAGGTAGGCGAAGGGCTCGCCGGCCGCGCGGCGTGCGACAAGCGATGCGTAGGCCGACGCGTGGCCGGCGCTCAGGACGTCGTCGCCGTGCGCCATCAGCCAGCTGCGCGACTGCCCCAGCACGTGGCCCAGCAGCAGCTGCGCGTCGAGCCGCTCGAGGCCGCGGGCGCGGGCCTCGCGCAACGCGGCGTCGACGGTGCCGGGCAGGCTCACGCGCCCGACTCCAGCGCGGCGAGCTGCTCCTGGGCGCGCGCGGCGCGCAGGGCGCCCACGACCTCGCCGAGGTCCCCTTCCATCACGGCGCCCAGCTTGTAGAGCGTCAGGTTGATGCGGTGGTCGGTCAGGCGGCCCTGCGGGAAGTTGTAGGTGCGGATGCGGTCGGAACGATCGCCCGAGCCGATCAGGCTCTTGCGCTCGGCGGCGTCCTTGGCCTCGCGCTCGGCGCGCTCGCGATCCTGCAGCCGCGCGAGCAGCACGGCCATCGCCTTGGCCTTGTTGCGGTGCTGCGAGCGGTCGTCCTGGCATTCGGCGACGATGCCGGTGGGCAGGTGCGTGATGCGCACGGCGCTGTCCGTCTTGTTGATGTGCTGGCCGCCGGCGCCGCTGGCGCGGAAGGTGTCGATGCGCAGCTCGGACGGGTTGAGCGTGACCTCGGCCGCGGCGTCGGGCTCGGCCAGCACGGCCACGGTGCAGGCGCTGGTGTGGATGCGGCCCTGTGCCTCGGTGGCGGGCACGCGCTGCACGCGGTGGCCGCCCGACTCGAAGCGCAGCTGGCCGTACACGCCCTCGGTGGCCGCGGCCAGGCCCTTGGCGCCCGACGGGTTCTCGATGCGCACGACGACTTCCTTGTAGCCGCCGAGGTCGGACGCGCTCTCGCTCATGACCTCGCTGCGCCAGCCCTGGCGCTCGGCATAGCGCAGGTACATGCGCAGCAGGTCGGCGGCGAACAGCGCCGATTCCTCGCCGCCGGTGCCGGCGCGGATCTCGATGAAGGCGGGACGCGCATCGTCCGGGTCGCGCGGCAGCAGCGTCGCCTGCAGCGCGGCTTCCAGCGATTGGAGATCGGTGTCGCAGGCGGCGATCTCCTCGCGCGCCATCGCGGCCATGTCGGCGTCGCCGTCGTCCAGCATCTCCTGCGCGGCGGCGCGATCGGCCTCGCGCTGGGTGAAGCGGCGGTACAGCTCGACGATCTCCGAGGCCTCGGACTGCTCGCGCGAGAGCTCGCGGTACCGGGCCATGTCGTGGGTGGCGGCCGGGTCGGCCAGGCGCGCGTCGAGCTCCTGCAGGCGCATGCCCAGGCGGTCGAATTGTTGGCGGAGCGAGTCTTTCATGGGGATCCGGACGGGACAGCAGGCGGGCAGCCCACGACGCGCGGGCTGGCGATCCGGCGCCGTCGACGGCGCCGCGACGACGGGCGTCGCTAGAGGCCGGGGTCGGCCGGGTCGCGCGTGGACTGGCGCAGGAACAGCCGCGCGACGGTGTCCGTGAGCCGATGGCGCTGTTCGCCCTCGCTGGTGCGCAGCTCGGCGAGCGTGCCGTGCAGCATCTTCTGCGTCAGGCCCTTGCTGAGCGCCTCCAGCACCGCGTCGACCGGCTCGCCCTTGGCCAGCGCCTTGCGCGCGCGCTGGAGCTCGGCGCTGCGCCAGTCGTCGGCCTGGCGGGTGAGCGCCTGGATCAGCGGCACGGTGGCGCGCTGGTCGAGCCAGTGCGAGAAGCCCAGCACGCCGGCGTCGATGATGGCCTCGGCCTGCTGGACGGCCGCCTGGCGTTTCTCGCCGGCGCTGCGCACCAGCTCGGACAGGTCGTCGACCGTGTACAGGTAGACGTCGTTCTGCTGCGCGACCTCGGGCTCGATGTCGCGCGGCACGGCCAGGTCGACCATGAACATCGGGCGGCGTTTGCGGCTCTTGAGCGCGCGCTCGACGGCGCCCAGGCCGATGATGGGCAGGGTGCTGGCGGTGCAGGAGATGACGATGTCGAACTCGTGCAGCCGGGCGGGCACGTCGGCCAGGCGCATGGCCTGGGCGCCAAGGCGCACGGCCAGCTTCTCGCCGCGTTCGAGCGTGCGGTTGGCCACGGCCATCAGCTTGGGCGTCCGCGCCGCGAAATGCGTGGCGACCAGCTCGATCATCTCGCCGGCGCCGACGAACAGCACGTTGAGCTTGTCGAGGTCGCCGAACAGCTGGGTGGCCTGGCGCACGGCCGCGGCGGCCATGCTGATCGAGTGCGCGCCGATCTCGGTGGACGTGCGCACTTCCTTGGCCACCGAGAACGAGCGCTGGAACAGCTGGTGCAACGTGGTGCCCAGCGTGCCGGCCTGGTCGGCCTCGCGCACGGCCTGTTTCATCTGGCCGAGGATCTGCGGCTCGCCCAGCACCATGGAATCGAGCCCGGAGGCGACGCGGAACACGTGGCGCGCGGCGTCGCGGTTTTCCAGCACGTAGCTGTGGTCGAGCAGCTGGGCGCCCGTGACGCCGCCCTGGGCGGCCAGCCAGTCGGCCACCGGGCGCACGAGCGACGACTTGTGCGTCGGGTCGGCGACGTAGACCTCGGTGCGGTTGCAGGTGGACAGCAGAGCCACCTCGGGCAGGGCGACCGCGCCGCCGCCGGGACGGCCGAACTGCTGCACCAGCGCCTTGAGCGCAGGGGAAACCTGGTCGAGCGGGAACGCGAAACGACCGCGCAGGTCGATGGGCGCGGTCTGGTGGTTGAGTCCCAACGCGAACACAGACATGCCCGCATTATAAAATTTCCCTGTTGCCGCAGGGGGACCGCTGGTCTTCCCGGCAGTACCGCCCTTCTGATCCGGATCAAACGCCGCCTTGGACGCCCTGAACCTGTTCTGGCACCTCGCCAACTTCGTGCTGCCCGCCGTCGGGGTGGGCGCCCTCACGGCCGCGCTGTGCAAGCTGTTCTGGCGCAAGAGCCTGGCACGGACGAGCTGGTTCACGCTGGCCTGGCAGGCCGGCGCCGCCGGGCTGGCCGTGCTGGTCGCCGGGCTGGTGATCACCGGGCACGACGGGCGGATGATCACCTGGGCGGGGCTGGTGGTCGCCTGCGCGCTGGTGCCCTGGATCCGGGCCGGTCGATAGGCCTGTCCGACGCCGGCTGCGCGCCTTGCCGCGCCAGCGTCGATCGGGTGTCATCCTGCGCGCGACGAAACGCCGCCGCAGGATGACGCCTCGCCTCAGAACCAGATCTCGACCTGGGCGCCGTAGGACACGGCGTTGGTCTTGTTGGCCGGCAGGCCGTTCTGCGCGTCCTGCGCGGCGGCCTTGTTGA
>DATCRO010000600.1:0-9614 GCA_036569025.1 Burkholderiaceae bacterium | reverse complement strand
TAGGCCGCCAGGTAGGCCCAGCGCGCGCCGCCCGAGGTCTTCGGGTTGGCCACGACCACGCCCACCCCGGGCTTGGCGATGTCGGACCAGTCGTGGATGCCCTTCGGGTTGCCCTTGCGCACCAGGAACACGATCGTCGACGTGTAGGGCGTGCTGTTGTCCTTGAACTTCTTCTGCCAGTCCTTGGCCAGGAGGCCCTTGTTGGCGATGGCGTCGATGTCGGAGGCCAGCGCCAGCGTGACGACGTCGGCGTCCAGGCCGTCCTGCACCGCGCGCGACTGCGCGCCCGAGCCGCCGTGCGACGCGTTGATCTTGAGGTCGTCGCCCGTCTTGCTCTTCCAGTACTTCGGGAAGCTCGCGTCGATGTCCTGGTAGAGCTCGCGCGTCGGGTCGTACGACACGTTCAGCAGCGTGATCTCCTTGGCGAACGAGACGGCGGCGGTGGCGGCGAGCGCCAGGGCCACGAGCGTTCGGGAAAGGCGGGGGGTCGTCATCAAGGTCCTCTTTGGTTTGCGGTTCGGGGCGTTCGCGACGCCCTCCAGCGTCGCTCATCGATGGAATGGATTCTGGGAATTCAGCTCGGCGAAGGCAAAGAACGAAATCGCCGTTGCTTACACGGCCGACAGCGCGACCGGCCCGCCTTCGGCCGCGGACAGGCTCGCATCGATCGGCGGCTCGCAGCCGAGCAGCCCATGGCGCTTGAGCAGCGTGCGCACCATGTTGCGGGTGACGCCGAGCTCGCGCGCCGCGCGCACCTGGTTGCCGTGCGCATGCTCGAAGGCGGCATGCACCAGCGCGCGCTCGACGCTGTCGAACAACTCGGGTCCGCCTTCGCGCAGCAGCTCGCCAAGGAATGCCGGCAGCCGCTCGCGCGCGCTCGCGGGCACGGGCGCCGGCGGCGCCGCCCTCTCGCGCTCCTCCGAAGGCCGATAGCCGCCGAATCCGGGATGGCCGTCCCGAGGCGACGCGTCTCCTGCGCGGCGCCCCGACGGCGGCTGCAAGGGCACCAGCTTCAGGTCCTGCGCCTGGATCGCGTCGCCGGCGCACACGATCAGCGCGTAGTGGATCACGTTCTCCAGCTCGCGGATGTTGCCCGGCCAGCTGTACGAACGCAGCGCCGCGACGGCGTCCTCGCTGAACGGCATCGCGCGGATGCCAAGCCGCGCGCAGTACACGCCCACGAAGTGCTCGGCCAGCGGCAGGATGTCGGCCTGGCGCTCGTGCAGCGCCGGCAGGCGCACGCCCGCCACGCTCAGGCGGTAGTACAGGTCGGCGCGGAAGTGCTGCGCCGTGACGGCGCGCGCGAGGTCGATGTTGGTCGCGGCCACCAGCCGCACGTCGAGCGCGATCGGCCGCCGCGAGCCCAGGCGCACGACCTGGCGCTCCTGCAGCACGCGCAGCAGCTTGACCTGCAGCGCCATCGGCAGGTCGCCGATCTCGTCGAGGAACAGAGTGCCGCCGTTGGCCGCCTCGAACCAGCCGGCGCGCGCCGTGGTCGCGCCGGTGAACGCGCCCGTCTCGTGCCCGAACAGCTCGGCGTCGATCAGCGTCTCGCTGAACGCACCGCAGTTGACGGCGACGAACGGCCCCGTGCGGCCGCTGGTGGCGTGGATGTGGCGCGCGATCAGCTCCTTGCCGGTGCCGGTCTCGCCGGTCACCAGCACCGTGGCGTCGCTGCGGGCCAGGCGCTCGACGTGATCGAGCAGCAGCCGCGACTGCGGGTCGTGAAACACGAGCGCCTTGGCCCGGATGGTCAGCGGCGCGGTGTGCGAGTCCGGCAGGGTCAGGATCTTGGCCATGACGGTTTCGTGAATCTCGTTGGCGGGAATGCAAAGTTAAGTGCAGTGCTGCGCCGCACCAAGCAACGACTTCGCCTGTCGATATGCGGGAAACGACGGCGTGCGCGCTTTGCAGACGAGATTGCGTCGAACGCAGCAGGCGCGGCTGCCGATCGCTTCGTTCGCAGCAGGTCGACGCGTGGCGGCGCGGCATCCGCTGGCGCGGCGCTTGCAAGGTCGCGCGGATGAAACACACCCTCGCCTCCTCGCTCGCGCTCGCCGCGCTGGCCCTGTCCATGCCCGCGGCGCGCGCCGCGTTGTCCGCGGGCGACGCCGCCCCGCCCTTCACGGCGCAGGCATCGCTGGCCGGCCGCACGTTCACGTTCTCGCTGGCCGACGCGGTCAAGCGCGGCCCGGTCGTCGTGTACTTCTACCCGTCCGCGTACACCGGCGGCTGCAACCTGGAGGCCCACACGTTCGCGACGCGGCAGGCCGAGTTCGCGGCCGCCGGGGCGTCCATCATCGGCGTGTCGCTCGACGACATCGGCCGGCTCAACGCATTCTCCGCCGACCCCGACTATTGCGCCGGCAAGATCCCTGTCGCGTCCGACACCGGCGGCCGCGTCGCGCACGCCTACGCGCTGGCGGTGCGTGAGGCGCCCGGACGCAAGGACACGCGCGGCCAGCAGATCGAGCACGGCCTGGCCGAGCGCAGCACCTTCGTCGTGACGCCCGATGGCCGCATCGCCGCGGCGTTCGACGGCCTGTCGCCGGTCGAGAACGTGACGCAGGCGCTGGCCGCCGTGCAGCGGCTCGCGCCCGGTCACTGAATCACCAGGCGGGCGTCGACGCGGCGTGCGCGGGCGCGGCGACCAGCGCGGCCCTGGCGGGTGCCGCCGGGCTCGCGACCGGCGTCTCTCCCGCACCCGCCAAGGCGAGCACGGACGTCGCCGCCACCGCCACCGCGGACAGCAGCGCAAAGCCGCCGTAGCTGCGCGGCCGCGGCCAGTCGCCACCCGGCTCCAGCGCGTGCCGCCCGGTGATCATCGGCCGCACGAGGCGATGGCGCTTGACCAGCACGTGGAACGCGATCGCCAGCAGGTGCAGCGCAATCAGCGCGATCAGCCCGTTGGCCAGCCAGCGATGCCAGCCGGTCGCGCGCGCGCCGGCCGCGTCGTCGACCAGATGGTTCAGCGGCCCGGCGAACGCGATGTCGTCGTTGCCGAACAAGCCGGTGGCCGCCTGCAGCGACAGCAGCCCCAGCAGCGCGAACACCGACAACGCACCCAGCGGGTTGTGGCCGACGCCGCGCCAGCGTCCACGCAGGTAGGCGCGCAGGCGCGCGGGCGTCGGGGCAAACTGCGTGAAGCGCGAGGTGGCCGAACCCAGCACGCCCCACAGCAGGCGGAACACCAGCAGGCCGACGATCACGAGGCCGGCGCGGCCGTGCCACGGCATCCATGCGCCGCCCAGCTCGCCCGTGACGATCGCGACCGTCACCGCCGCGACCAGCGACCAGTGGAACACGCGAAGCGGCAGGTCCCACAGAACGGCGCGGTGCACCTCATCGCACGCGGCCCCGGCGGGCTCGGCGACGCCGAAATCCGACATCAGTTCGGGCGAGCTCATCGCGACCTCGGCTCAGGATCGCGGAGTCGACGCCGCCGCCGCGGCGCGGCGCACCGGCGGCGCGACGTGCGCGACGTTCGTGCCGCCCTGCACCTCGTATTCCTCGGCACCGGTCGCGCCGGCCACGTTGAAGCCCTTGGCAGCGAGCAGGTCGGCGGCAGCGCCAGCGCGCTGCGCATGGTTGGACACCGTGACGATCGTCTTGTCATGCGGCAACCAGGCCAGCTGCTTCTCGAGATCCTGGTTCTGCACGCTGATGAACACCGGGAAGCTGCCGTAGGTGATGAACTCGTCGGGGCGGCGCAGGTCGATGAAGACCACCGATTCGGGCTTGGCGAGCAGCGCGTCGACCTCGGCGCGCGTGAGGCGCCTGGCCTTGTACTTCCACGGTGCCGCGAGCGACTCCTGCACGCGCTTGACGGCCGCCGGGTCGGACGCGCCGCCAGCGACGCGCCAGGGCTGCTGCGGCGCGGCCTCCTGCGCCGAGGCGGAGGCAAATGCGCTGGCGAGCAGCGCGGCGACGAGGAATCGGGGAGTGGTCATGTCGGAAGCTTCCTGGTGTGTGTCGATGAAGGCGGCGCGATGCGCGCATGCCCTCGCTGCAGCAAGCGTGCCAACGCGGATTCCCTGGCGCTCGCGCGCCGCGGCGCGCCAAGACGCGCAGCATGCGCTGCGTTTGGAGCAGCCACGTGGCGCCGCGTGCTGCGAACGCAGCAAGCCGCGTCCGGCCGTCGGCGCGCCGCGTGCGCGGGCCGCGCGTCGGATCGACGCGGGGCCCCACCCGTTTCGCACGGCCACCGCATTTGCATATCCGGCCCGCGTGGCATGGCCGCTGCATTCCAGCTCCTCGATCCGCCCTTTCCATTCCAACGACATCCGAGGAGCCTCAGTGAGCCGTTCGACTTCCCGCCAACAACAACAACAACACGCCAGATCCCCCTTCCATCTCCTGCCCGTCGCCGCCGCCGTCCTCGCGATGACGATGTCGGGCAACGCCCAGGCGCAGAGCGCCACCGCCGCGGCGCCCGCCGCCAGCGCGGCCGATGCCACGAACGAGGCCCCCGCCCTGGACGCGGTCACCGTCCACAGCCGCAACCGCATCGAGCGCCTGCAGGATGTGCCCGTGTCGGTGTCGGTGGTCACCGGCGCCGAGCTCGAGCGACTCGACGCGTACGGCGTGGGCGCGATTGCCAAGCGCGCGGCCAACGTCTCCTGGAACGTCGGCAACCAGCGCACGAGCAGCCTGTCGATCCGGGGCATCGGCAAGATCGGGCAGACCGAGGCCCAGGATCCCAGCGTCGGCGTGATCTTCGACGGCGTCAGCTACGGCTACAACGCCCTGACCTCCAGCTTCGACTTCGTCGACATCGACACCATCGAGGTCGCGCGCGGCCCCCAGGGAACGCTGCAGGGCAAGAACGCGAGCGTCGGCAGCATCACGATCAATACGAAGCGGCCGTCGTTCACGCCGACCGCCGACTACACGCTGGCCTTCAACAAGAACAACGGCGTCCTGGGCGTCGCCGCGATCGGCGGGCCGGTGATCGACGACCTGCTCGCCTGGCGCGGCACGTTCTCGGTCGATCGCCAACAGGGCGCGCGCGCCAACGCCTACAACCGGGACCAGACCTACACCAACACGGACCGGGTCTCGGGCCGCGTGCAGCTCCTGCTCAAGCCCGACGACAGCTTCAGCGCGCGCCTGGAAGGCGACGTCCAGCCGCGCGCCGGAGAGACGACCAACGGCAACACGAAGTTCTCGCCCACGCCCACCCAGTATGCCGACGGGGTCACCAACACGCTGTCCACCGACGTCTCGACCCGGCTCGCGCGCAGTTGGTTCACCAACAACCCCGGCTACGACATCAACGACTACTACGCCGGCATCGACAACGACGCGCAGCACGCGCTCGTCACCGGAAGCAACGGCTTGACCACCGAGGTGAACTGGCGCATCCCCAGCGGCCAGACGCTGACTTCCATCACTGCCTACAAGTCCTACCACTTCAACGCGGTCAACGACGACGGCACGCCGTTCGACATCTACCGCAACGCAGGCGGCTTCTGGAACGACTACCACCAGTTCAGCCAGGAGCTGCGCATCAGCTCGCCGGTGGGCGGCTTCCTGGACTACCAGGCCGGCCTCTACTTCATCAAGGTCAACAACTCGTCGACCTACCAGCGCGCCTGGGGCACTGACGCCGGCGCCTGGTTCGCCAGCACGGCGCAGTACAACACGCTCGACAGCACGGCCGCCGGCCAGCTGCTGATGCGCGACTCGCTGGCCAACGTGTCGATGGCCTACAACTCGCCCGCCGGCCAGCAGACGATCGAGAACAAGAGCGGCGCAGTCTTCGCGCAGGCGAACTGGCACTTCACCGACCGCCTGACGCTGACCACCGGCGCGCGCCTGACGCACGAGAACCGCACCAACGTCAGCAGCTCGTACGTCATCAACCCGGGCGACGGCGTCGATCTGGCCAACTTCAACGATCCGGCCACTCGCGACGCGGCCGCCGCCAAGTACTTCGGCACGGGGCGCACGTACGCCAGCCTGACCGCCGCCGAGCTGGCCCAGGTCAAGGCGGCCCAGGCGATCCGCACGTCCAACCTCGGCGTGCTGTTCAATTCGACCGGAGCCAAGCCCTTTCGCGCCAACCAGCCCGCGCTCGTCCTGAGCCCCAGCTACAAGATCTCGCCGGACGTGACGAGCTACGCCTCGTACCAGCATGGCGAGAAGGCCGGCATCGCGCAGCTGGTCAACGGCGTGTCAACGCCGGCCGCTGCGGAGAAGACGAACTCGTTCGAGCTCGGCCTGAAGTCTGCGCTGCTGGACAAGACCTTGATCCTGAACGCGGACATCTTCGACACGCAGATCCACAACTACCAGCAGGCGGTGCAGGTCGTCGACCAGTACACGACCACGTCGAAGAACGACGGCAACACCTACTACACCTCGGCCACCGGCAATGCGCCGCGCGTGGGGGTCACGGGCCTGGAGATCGACGGGGTTTACGGCGGCATCGCCCGCACCACGCTGCGGTTCTCGGCGGCGTACAACCGCGCCGTCTACAAGGACTTCCCGAACTCCCCTCAACCGGTGGAGAACGGCGACCTCACCACCGCCGTGCCGGGCGTGCATCCGGCCCAGCCCTACCGCAGCGTCGACGGAAAGACGCTGGCCGGCGCACCGCGCTTCACGTTCAACGTCGGAGCCGACTACAACCAGCCGATCGCATCGGACAAGGTCGGTCACGTCAGCGCGAACCTTGCGTACAGCACCGGCTACAACACCGACGTTGCGCTGTCGAAGTACGCGACCGTCGGGGCGCAGGCGCTGGTCGACCTGGCGGTCGGCGCGGGCAAGCGCGACAAGAGCTTCGACGTCAGCGTGATCGTCAAGAACCTGTTCAACAACGAGACCCCCCAGTCGCGCACGTGGAACAGCATCACCCCGGCGACGCCGCGCACGTACGGCATCCAGTTCACCGGAAAGCTCTGACACCCGCGGCGCGCTGCTTCCCCCGCACCAGTCCATGCGAGCGCGGTGTGGCGAAAGCAGCAGCCGTTCAGCGGATCTGCATGGAATCCATCGATCCGACGCCCAATGCCCGTGCGAAAGCTGGCGCGCCATTTGCGTAACCGTCCGTGATGGCGCAGCGCGGCGGCCCCACGAGGGCCACCTCGCCGCTGCAGCCCCCGCCTCCTCGCCACGTTCGTTCCCTTACCGACACCGAGTCGCCCAATGAACAAAGCCCTCACTGCCGCCCTGCTCTCGGCAGGCGTCCTGTCTCTGGCCAGCCTCGCCGCTCAGGTGACGGCCGCCGACACGCCCGCCGCACCTGCCCTGCCCGCCGCCCATCCGACGCTGCCGGCCAACGCCGGCGCCATCCTCGCCGCGGCTTCGCCCGCGAGCGCCGCGATCGCGCGCGCCTGGGCCTACACGCCCGTCCAGAAGCCCGCCGTGCCCGCCGTCAAGCAGGCGGCGTGGGTCAGGACGCCGCTGGACGCCTTCGTCCTGGCCAAGCTCGAAGCCAAGGGCCTCACGCCCTCGCCCGACGCCGACCGCGCCACCTTCATCCGCCGCGCGACGCTCGACGCGTGGGGCCTGATCCCGACGCCGGAAGACGTCAAGGCCTTCGTCAACGACAAGTCGCCCAAGGCCTACGAGAAGCTCGTCGACCGCCTGCTCGCGTCGCCGCACTACGGCGAGCGCCAGGGCCGCCGCTGGCTCGACCTGACGCGCTACGCCGACTCCGACGGCTACAACGCCGACGGCACCCGGCCCAACATTTGGCGCTACCGCGACTACGTCATCGCGTCGTTCAACCAGGACAAGCCGTTCAACCGCTTCGTGCAGGAGCAGATCGCCGGCGACGAGCTCTGGCCCGACCGCAACGAGGCGCTGATCGCCACCGGCTTCCTGCGCAACTTCCCCGACGAGATCAATGCGCGCGACCTCAACCTGAAGAAGCAGGAAGTCGCCAACGACCTCACCGACACCGTCAGCTCCGTGTTCCTCGGCACCACGCTGGGCTGCGCGCAGTGCCACGACCACAAGTTCGACAAGATCTCGCAGAAGGAGTACTACCAGTTCCAGGCCTTCTTCGTGAACGCGAGCTGGAACGACGACGTCAAGGCGCTGGAAGGTCCCGCCAAGGCCGAATGGCTCGCCAGGCAGGCCAGGTGGGAGGCCGCGACCAAGGACATCCGCGACCAGCAGGACGCGCTGCTCAGGCCCGTCATCGAGAAGCTGGAGTCCGACCGGCTCTCCGGATTCGTGCCCGACACGCGCGCCTCCATCACCAAGCCCGAGGCCGAGCGCGACGCCTACGACCGCTGGATCTACCACCGCAACCTGTGGACGCTGTCGGGCCGCACGCGCAACGCGCTGGCCGACCTCAAGAAGAAGGACAAGGACGGCTACGCCAAGTACCAGGCGCTCGACGAGCAGCTCAAGGCGTTCGACGCGATCAAGCCCAAGGATCCGGGCAACATCTCGACGATGAGCGAGCTGGGCCACAGCGATGCGCCCAGGACCTACGTGCTGTTCAAGGGCATCTACGACCGCCGGCTCGACGAGGTGCAGCCGGGCTTCCCGTCGCTGCTCACGGACGCCAAGCCGCAGATCGTGCCCACCGCCACGTCGTCGGGCCGCCGCAGCGCGGTGGCCAACTGGCTCGTCTCGCCGGACAACCCGCTGACGGCGCGCGTGTTCGTCAACCGCCAGTGGGCGCAGGTGTTCGGCAACGGCATCGTCGAATCGGTGAGCGACTTCGGCAAGATGGGCACGAAGCCGACGAATCCCGAGCTGCTGGACTACCTCTCCGCCGAGTTCGTGCAGGACGGCTGGAGCGTCAAGAAGCTGCAGCGCGAGATCCTGCTGTCGCACACCTACCGGCAGTCCTCCTCGCCGCGCAGCGACGCCGAGAAGGTCGATCCGACCAACAAGCTGCTGTGGGCCTTCCCGCGCCAGCGGCTGGAGGCCGAGGAGATCCGCGACTCGCTGCTCGAGGCCTCGGGGCTGCTGGAAGACAAGCTCGGCGGCCCCGCCGTGTTCCCGCCGCTGCCCGCCGGCACGCAGGCGCCGAACCGCAACTTCTGGATCACGTCGGACAACCCGCACGACGCCAATCGCCGCAGCGTCTACGTCTTCATCCGGCGCAACCTGCCCTATCCGCTGCTGGACACCTTCGACTGGGCCAACCCGCAGATCGTGCACAACAAGCGCGACGTGACCACGACGGCGCCGCAGGCGCTGGCGCTGATCAACAGCGACCTGGTCTACGGCTGGTCCAAGGCGCTCGCGGGCCGCGTCATCAAGGAGCAGCCCAAGGCGAGCGACTCGGCGCGCATCGACCGCGTCTACGAGATCCTGTACTCGCGCAAGCCCGACGCGTTCGAGAAGACGCGGCTGCTCGCGTTCCTGAAGACCCAGCAGGAACTCGAGGCCAGGCAGCTCGCCGGCGGCAAGAAGGTGAACCTGCCGGAAGGCTACGGCGTGGCGCCCAGCCTCGAGAGCCAGGTCGACAGGCTCTACAAGGTGGCGTACGGCCGCGAGCCGGATCGCTTCGAGCAGGCCGCGCTCGTCGAGTTCATCGAGAAGCAGAAGCAGAAGGAGACGCGCTGGGCCACCGCGCCCAACCCGAACTACGACCCGGCGGCGCTCGCCGCGGCGGCGGCGGCCGCCAACGCCGCGGCCAACAC
>DATCRO010000599.1:0-3348 GCA_036569025.1 Burkholderiaceae bacterium | reverse complement strand
ATCGCGTTCATGTTGGCGCCGTCGACGTAGACGCGGCCGCCGTACCGGTGCACCAGCGCGCACAGTGCCTTGACGCCCGGCTCGAACACGCCGTACGTGGACGGGTAGGTGATCATCATCGCGGCCAGGTCGTCCTTGTGCGCGACGCACTTGGCCTCGAGGTCGGCCATGTCGACCTCGCCCTCGGCCGTGCACTTCACGACGACGACCTTCATGCCCACCATCTGCGCCGACGCCGGGTTCGTGCCGTGCGCCGACTCGGGGATCAGGCAGACGTCGCGCGCGCCCTGGCCGCGCGACTCGTGCCAGGCCTTGATCACCAGCAGGCCGGCGTACTCGCCCTGCGAGCCGGCGTTGGGCTGCAGGCTGATGCCGGCGTAGCCCGTGGCCTGTTCGAGCCACTTGCAAAGCTGGTCGTTCAACAGCCGGTAGCCCTCGAGCTGGTCGGCCGGCGCGAACGGGTGCACGTGCGCGAACTCGGGCCACGTGATCGGGATCATCTCGCTGGTGGCGTTGAGCTTCATCGTGCACGAGCCCAGCGGGATCATGCTGCGGTCCAGCGCCAGGTCCTTGTCGGACAGGCGGCGGATGTAGCGCAGCATCTCGGTCTCGCTGTGGTGCGTGTTGAACACCGGGTGCGTGAGGAAGTCGCTGGTGCGCAGCAGCTCGACGGGCAGGCGCAGCGCCACGCCCTGCTCGAAGTCGTCGAACGACGGCAGCGCCTGGCCCGGCGCGAACACGCCCCACAGCGCGGTCAGGCAGGCGCGCGTGGTGCATTCGTCGAAGGTGACCGACACGCTGTCCGCGCTGGCGCGGCGCAGGTTCATGCCGGCGGCGACGGCGCGCGCGAGCACGGCGTCGGTCTGCGGGCCGGTGGCGATCTCGATCGTGTCGAACGCGTGCGCGTTGACCACCGAGAGGCCGCGCTGGGCGAGGCCGGCGGCGAAGATGGCTGCGAACGACGCGACGCGGCGCGCGATGCGGCGCAGGCCCGCGGGGCCGTGGTAGACGGCGTACATGCTGGCGATGACCGCCGGCAGCACCTGCGCCGTGCAGATGTTGGACGTGGCCTTTTCGCGGCGGATGTGCTGCTCGCGCGTTTGAAGCGCGAGGCGGTAGGCCGGCGCGCCGTGCGCGTCGACGGACACGCCCACCAGGCGGCCCGGCAGCGAGCGCTTGAGCGCGTCCTGCGTGGCGAGGTAGGCGGCGTGCGGGCCGCCGCAGCCCATGGGCATGCCGAAGCGCTGCGTGTTGCCGCAGGCGATGTCGGCGCCGAATTCGGCCGGGGCCTGCAGCAGCGTCAGGGCCAGCAGGTCGGCGGCGACGATGGCCAGGCCGCCGCGCGCGTGCACCGCGTCGACGACGGGCTTGAGCACGTGCACCTGGCCGGTGACGCCCGGGTACTGGAACAGCGCCGCGAAGCAGTCCTTCTCGCCGGCCTGCGCGGCGCCGCCGACCACCACCTCGATGCCCAGCGGCCGGGCGCGGGTCCGCACGACCTCCAGCGTCTGCGGCAGCACGTCGTCGGCGACGAAGAACACCTTGCTTTTGCTCTTGCCCATGCGCTGGGCCAGCGTCATCGCCTCGGCGGCGGCGGTGGCTTCGTCCAGCATCGAGGCGTTGGCGATGGCCATGCCCGTCAGGTCCGTGACCATGGTCTGGAAGTTCAGCAGCGCTTCCATGCGGCCTTGCGAGATCTCCGCCTGGTAGGGCGTGTAGGCGGTGTACCAGGCCGGGTTCTCGAGGATGTTGCGCAGGATGACGCCCGGCGTGATCGTGCCGTGGTAGCCCTGGCCGATGAAGCTCTTGAGCACCTTGTTCTTCGAGGCGACGGCCTTCAGCTCGGCCAGCGCGTTGGCCTCGGTGACCGCGTCCGGGATCGCCATCGACTGGCCGCGCAGGATGTTCCCGGGCACCAGGGCCGAGATCAGCGCCTCGCGCGAGGCGGCGCCGATGGCCGAGAGCATGCGCGCCTCGTCGGCGGCCTCGGGGCCGATGTGGCGGGCGACGAATTCGGTGGCGTTCTCGAGCTCGGCCAGCGGGGTGGTGGCGGTCAGGGACATGGGCAATTCCAGGCGTGCAGGGGATAGGGCAGGAAGCGCCCGGCGCGCGTCGGATGGACGCGGCCGGTCAGGCGCTCGGACGGCGCGACGCGGTCACGCCGCGCGCGGTCGGCAGCGGGGCAGGGGTCAGAGCGTCTTGAGCAGCGCGTCGTAGGCCGGCGCGTCCATCAGCTCGTCGAACTCGGCCATGTTGGCGATCTTCACCTTGAAGAACCAGCCTTCGCCCAGCGGGTCGGTGTTGGCCAGCGCCGGCTCGTCGCGCAGCTTCTCGTTGACCTCGACGACCTCGCCGGAGACCGGCATGTAGATGTCGGCGGCGGCCTTGACCGACTCGACGACACCGGCGATCTCGCCCTTGGCGAACGAGCGGCCGACGGCGGGCAGGTCGACGAACACGACGTCGCCGAGCGCGTCCTGGGCATGCAGCGTGATGCCCACGACGGCGGCGTCATGATCTTCGATGTTGATCCATTCGTGGTCGGTCGTGAACTTGGTCGTCATGCAGGGCTCCTGGAAAAAGGCCAAAGGCGGGAAGGAATCGGAAGGCGGACGAGCGGTGGGCTCAGCCGCGGAAGTAGCGGTGCGGCGCGAACGGCATCGGCGTCACGCGCATCGGCAGGCGCTTGCCGCGCACCTCGGCGTAGACTTCGTGCGCGACGATGGCATGGTCGACCGGCAGGTAGGCCATGGCCACCGGCTGGTTCACGGTCGGGCCCAGCGTGCCGCTGGTGACGACGCCCAGCTTGTGCCCGTGGTGGTCGACGATGATCGTGCCTTCGCGCACCGGCGCGCGCTCCAGGCCGACCAGGCCGACGCGCTTGGTGCGCGCGCCCACGGCCAGCTGCTTGCCGATGATGTCGGCGCCGGGGTAGTGGTTCTCGCGCTCGCCGCCCGGGCGGCGCACCTTCTGGATGGCCCAGGTGAGCCCGGCCTCGACCGGCGTGGTGGTGGCGTCGATGTCGTTGCCGTACAGGCACAGGCCGGCTTCCAGGCGCAGCGAGTCGCGCGCGCCCAGGCCGACGGGCTTGACCTCGGGCTGCTCGAGCAGCTTGCGGGCGAGGGCGTCGGTGTCGGCCGCGGCGACCGAGATCTCGAAGCCGTCCTCGCCGGTGTAGCCCGAGCGCGTGACGTAGCAGGGGATGCCGCCCACCTTGAAGAAGCCGCCGGTCATGAACGTCAGCTTCTCGATGCCCGGCGACAGGCGCGCGATCGCATGGACGGCCATCGGGCCCTGCAGCGCGAGCAGGCCGCGGTCGAACATCGTGACGATGTCGCAGCGGTGGCC
>DATCRO010000598.1:0-6402 GCA_036569025.1 Burkholderiaceae bacterium | reverse complement strand
GTACAAGCTCGCGGCGACCGCGACGCCGATCGCCAGCACGGCGGCCAGCGCGATCATCAGCGTGCGCTCGGTGGAGCGGCGCTGCAGTTCCACCGTCTGCAGCGCGTTCTCGTGCTCCAGCTGCTCCATGTGGCGCTGGTGCTGCTCGAAGCTGGACTGGCGCTGCAGCGCGACGACGGTGCTCGTGCGGTCGCGCCGCGCAAGCTCGTTCTCCAGCAGCAGCGACTGGCGCAGGCGCACGAGCGCCTCGCGTGTCTCGCCGCTGCGCTCGAGCAGCGCGACGTAGCGGTTGATCTGGCCCAGCAGCTCGGGGTCGCGCTTGACGGCCTCCATCGCCCGCAGGCCGGCGTCCACTTCGGTCTTTCCGAGCTGGACGTGCCCCAGGCCGATGTCGGCCATGCCCAGGTTGATCAGCGCGCGTGCGGCGGTGTCGCCGTCATGCCGGGATTCGGATTGCTGCCTGGCGCGCGTGGCCGCCTCGGCGGCCCGGGCCCAGTCGTGCACGTCCAGGTACATGCCGGCAAGGCTCATCAGCGCGTCCTGTTCGCTGCTGAGCCATTCGGGCTGGCCCGCCAGCGAATTGATCGACTGCACGGCCGACGCGGAGGACGCGGCGATGCCCAATGCCTGGCCGATCTCCTTCTGGGTTCGCACGGCTTGCGCACGGGCGTTCGCCGCGCGCTCGGGCTGTCCCGCGGCGGCGGCGGCCAGCGACTCCATCACCCAGCCGGCCACGACCAGGCCGCGGTCGGTCGAGCGGCCGCCGAGCTCGCGCACGAGCACGGCTTCCTTCAGCGCGGCGCCGATGTCGCCCTTGACGATGCGCATCGGCACCAGCGAGACCCAGGCCTGGGCCTCGCGGCGCGGGTTGTCCATGTCGCGGCCCGACTTCGCGGCCGCCTCGAACAGGCGCATGCCTTCCTCGAGCTGGCCGTTCTGCATCGCGAGGTCGCCGGCGGTCATCTCGACCCAGTAGTGCAGGTCCGGGCTGGGATCCTGGCGCGCGTAGGGCAAGGCTTCCTCGATCCACCCGAATGCGGCGCGGACCTGGCCCGCGAACTCCAGCTGCGAGGCCTTGAGCGTGTAGGCCGAAGCCAGCGCGCCGGGATTGCGCGTGCGCTCGCCCAGATCCGTCAGTTCCTCGACGGCGGCGTCCGCGACCGCGGGCTTGTCGGTGGCGGCGTGGGCGTAGCCCCAGGCGGCCAGGAAGGTGCGCAGGTCGTCGCCGCCGCTGGCGCGCGCGGCGGCCTCGAGCGGGCGCAGGTGTTCGATGGTCTCGACCGGGTCGGCGCCGTAGCGGGACTCGACGTCCAGCACCTGCCGCATGATCGATTCGGCGGCGTGTGCCGGGCGGGCCGCGAAGGCGCCCAGCAACACCAGCGACGCCGCGATCGCCAGCAGGCGGCCACGATCGGCCGGGCGCCGGCCCGCGCGGGCGCGGGGCGGCGACGAGACTGTCAGGGGGCGATGCGAGGAGGCCACATCGCCTTATCGACCCGAAGCCGCGCTAATTGAAGCGGGGAGTTCCCAACACCCGGCCCGCCGGGCGTGACTTTTTCACGCCCGTTCAGCCCGTGTTGCGCAGGCCCGCGGCGATGCCGTTGATCGACAGGTGGATGCCGCGCTTGACGCGCTCGGTGGACGGATCGTCCGCCTTGCGCATGCGGTAGCGCCGCATGAGCTCGACCTGCAGGTGGTTCAGCGGGTCGAGGTAGGGGAAGCGGTGCTCGATGGAGCGCGCCAGCGACGGGTTGGACTGCAGGCGATGCGCCTCGCCGGTGATCTCGCCCAGCATGGCCTGCGTGCGTTCCCACTCCGCCTTGATCGCGCCGAAGATGCGCTTGCCCAGCTTCCTGTCGTCCACCAGATCGACGTAGCGCGCCGCGATGCGCAGGTCGCTCTTGGCCAGCACCATGTCCAGGTTGGACAGCAGCGTGCGGAAGAACGGCCACTGCCTGTACATCTTGCGCAGCAGTTCCAGCTTGCGCTCGTGCTCGTCGCCCGGCGCGCCCAGGAAGGCCTGGACGGCGGAGCCGAAGCCGCACCAGCCGGGCAGGGCGACGCGGCACTGGCCCCACGAGAAGCCCCACGGGATGGCGCGCAGGTCCTCGATGCGGCGCGTGGACTTGCGCGAGGCTGGGCGCGAGCCGATGTTGAGCTCGGCGATCTCGCGGATGGGCGTCGCGGAGAAGAAGTAGTCCGTGAAGCCCGGGGTCTCGTACACCAGCGCGCGGAACGCGTCGAAGCTGGCCTGGCTCAGCTCGTCGGCCGCGTCCAGGAACGCCTTGGGCGGCGTCTTGGTGGTGTGCAGCAGGGTGGCTTCGAGCGTGGCGGCCACCAGCGTCTCGAGGTTGCGCAGGCCGATCTCGGGGTTCGCGTACTTGGACGCGATCACCTCGCCCTGCTCGGTCAGGCGGATCTGGCCGTTCACGGTGCCCGGGGGTTGGGCGACGATGGCCTGGTAGCTCGGGCCGCCGCCGCGGCCGACGGTGCCGCCGCGGCCGTGGAACAGGCGCAGGCGGATGCCGTGCGCCTCTTCCAGCTGCGCGAACAGCTGCACCAGCGCGACCTCGGTGCGGTACAGCTCCCAGTTGCTGGTGAAGAAGCCGCCGTCCTTGTTGCTGTCGCTGTAGCCCAGCATGATGTCCTGCTCGGCGCCGCTGCGCTTGACCAGTGCCGCGATACCCGGCAGGGCGTAGAACTGCTGCATGATGGGCGCGCCGTTGCGCAGGTCGGCGATGGTCTCGAACAGCGGCGAGACGATCAGGTCGGCCACCGCCTCGCCGTCGAGCGTGCCGCGCATCAGGCCGCATTCCTTCTGCAGCAGCAGCACCTCCAGCAGGTCGCTCACGTCCTCGGTGTGCGAGATGATGTAGTGGCGGATCGCCTCGACGCCGAAGCGCGCGCGCATCCTGCCCGCCGCCTCGAAGATGGCCAGTTCGCCGAGCGCCAGCGGCGAGTACTGCGCGCCGTGCACGCGCAGCGGGCGGGCGTCGTTCAGCAGCTTCAGCAGCAGCTCGCGGCGCGCGCCTTCGTCGAGCGCGCCGTAGTCCTGCTCGACGCGCGCGGTGCGCAGCAGCTCGACGATCACGGCCTCGTGCTGGTCGGAGCTCTGGCGCAGGTCCACGGTGGCCAGGTGGAAGCCGAACACCTGCACCGCGCGTTGCAGCGGCGCCAGGCGCGGGGCGATCAGCGCGTCGGCGTGGTGCGAGCGCAGCGAACGCTCGATGACCGCCAGGTCGGCGCTGAACTCTGCGGCCGAGCCGTACGGATCCTGCGGCACCACCGCGTGGCGCAGCGCCTCGGTGCCGGTGAGATGGTGCAGCGTGGCGGCCAGGCGCGCGTAGATGCCCACCAGCGCGCGGCGATAGGGCTCGTCCTCGCGGTGCACGTTGTGGTCGGGCGAGCTCGCGGCCAGCGCCACCATCTCGGGCGTGACGGGCGCGAGCATCTGCGAGATCGACAGCTCCGCGCCCAGGGCGTGCACCTCGTACAGGTAGTGGCGCAGCGCGGTCTCGCTCTGGCGCGACAGCGCGGCCTGCAGCGTCTCGGCCGTGACGTTGGGGTTGCCGTCGCGGTCGCCGCCGATCCAGTTGCCCATGCGGAAGAAGGGTGCGATGTCCTGGCCGGGCAGGGCGTCCTCGATCGCCTTGTACATGCGCGGGATCTGGCGCAGGAAGGTGGCGTGGTAGTACGACAGCGCGTTCTCGATCTCGTCGGCCACCGTCAGCTTGGTGTAGCGCAGCATGCGCGTCTGCCACAGCTGCGTGATGCGGGCCCGCATCAGCGCGGTGTTCTCGTTGAGGGCGCGCTCGGTGTAGAGGTCGGCGCGCTCGGCCAGCAGCTCGGCGATCGCGCGCTCGGCGTCCAGGATGCTCTTGCGCTGCACCTCGGTCGGGTGCGCCGTGAGCACCGGCGAGATGAAGGCCTTGTTCAGCGCCGCGGCGATCTCGGTGGCGCGGTGGTCGGCCTCGTGCAGGCGCTCGAACGCCATCGCGAGCGAGCCGTCCTGCAGGTGGCCTTCGCGCTCGTGGTGCGCGCGGCGGCGCACGTGCTGGCGATCCTCGGCGATGTTGGCGAGGTGCGAGAAGTAGCTGAACGCGCGGATCACGCTGACCGTCTGGTCGGCCGACAGGTTCTTGAGCAGGCGATCGAGCACGCGCCCGGCGCTCGCGTCCTTGTGGATGCGGTAGGCCACGGACAGCTGGCGCACGCGCTCGATCAGCTCGAAGGCTGCCAGTCCTTCCTGTTCCCGGATGACCTCTCCGAGCAGGCGTCCGAGCAGGCGGATGTCCTCGACCAGCGGGCGATCCTTGTCGACCGTCGAGGGAGCGGGCTTGGCGGCCGCGGTCTTGCGGGGCGCTTTGGCGGGCGTGCGGGCGGCGGCGGTGCGAGGCATCGAAAGGCTTTCGTTTGATGTAACCGAATTACCAATCGCCAAATGTAGCAGGCAGCCTTCGCGGCGGGAAGAGCTTCTTTCGCTGACAGGCAACGAAGTCGATGGCGATAATCCGCGAATGAACAACATCGTGATCGCCACCCGCGAAAGCCGGCTCGCGCTGTGGCAGGCCCGGCACGTGCAGGCGCTGCTGGCCGGCATGGGCGTCACCGCGTCGCTCCTGGGCATGACCACCCGTGGCGACCAGATCGTCGACCGCACGCTGTCCAAGGTGGGCGGCAAGGGCCTGTTCGTCAAGGAACTCGAAACCGCGCTGGAATCGGGTGACGCGCACCTGGCCGTGCACTCGCTCAAGGACGTGCCGATGGAGCTGCCGCCCGGCTTCGAGCTCGTCGCGGTGCTCGATCGCGAGGATCCGCGCGACGCGTTCGTCTCCAACGGATACGCCTCGCTCGCCGACCTGCCGCCCGGCGCGCTGGTGGGCACCTCCAGCCTGCGTCGCGTGGCGCAGCTCCTGGCGCTGCGGCCCGACCTGCGCGTGGCCCCGCTGCGCGGCAACCTCGACACCCGCCTGCGCAAGCTCGACGAAGGCGGCTACGACGCCATCGTGCTGGCCGCCGCCGGGCTCGTCCGGCTGGGTCTGGGCGACCGCATCCGCGCGCGCTTCGACGTCGGGCAGATGATCCCGGCGGCAGGCCAGGGCGCGCTCGGCCTGGAGATCCGCGCCGACAACGCGTCGCTGCACGATCGCCTCGTGCCCATGATCGCCGCCGACACCTGGCTCGCCGTGCACGCGGAGCGCGCCGTCGCGCGCACGCTGGGCGGCAGCTGCAGCATGCCGCTGGCGGCGTTCGCCACGCGCGAGGCCGACGGCCGCTTCACGCTGCGCGCCGCGCTCGGCGACGCCGCGGTCGGCGCCGCGCTGGAAACCGGGATCGGCCAGGAAGGCCCGCGCGTGGACGCCCGCCCGCTGCTGAAGGCGAGCGAGACGGCGGCGCTGGCCGACGCCGCGGCCGCCGAGGCGATGGGCAGGCGCGTGGCCGCCGCGCTGCTGGCCGCCGGCGGCGACGCCTACCTGCCGCCCGCCGGCGCGTGAGCCGGCCATGAGCTCGCCCGGGGGCCCGAAGGGCGAATTCCGACGTGCGCAGCACGCGGCTGGCCCATGAGCACGCTGACGACGGTGCTGGTCGTGCGTCCGCGGGCGCAGGCGGCCGCATGGGTGGCCGACCTCGCGGCGCTCGGCGTCGCGGCGCGCGCGCTGCCGCTGATCGACATCCTCCCCTCGCCCGAGCCGGCGCGCGTGGCCGAGGCGTTCGCGGCCGTGGCCGGCTCGAAGGCCGAGCCGGTGCTCGTCTTCGTCAGCCCGAACGCGGTGCACGGCTTCTTCGACGCCGCTGCGGCGACCGCCTGGCCCGTCCAGGCCCGGGCCGCCTGCACGGGCCCCGGCACCGTCGCCGCCTTGCGCGAACGCGGCGTGCCGGCCGGGCACATCGTGGCGCCCGATGCGGACGCGCCCCGGTTCGACTCCGAGGCGCTGTGGTCGCTCGTCGCCGCCTGGCCCTGGGCCGCGCGGCCCGTCTGGATCGTGCGCGGCAACGGCGGCCGCGACTGGCTGGGCGACCGATTGCGCGCCGCCGGCGCGGACGTGCGCGTCGTGCAGTCCTACGGCCGCGCCGCGCCCTCGCTGGCGCCCGCGGAGCGCGCGTTGCTGGACGCGGCGCTCGCCGAGCCCGCGCGCTGGACGTGGATGTTCAGCAGCTCGGAGGCCATCGACAACCTGCAGGGGCTGGCGCCATCGGCCGGCTGGAGCGCCAGCACCGCGCTGGCCTCGCATCCGCGCATCGCCGAGCGTGCGCGCCGGCTGGGCTTCGGCACGGTGACGATCGTCCCACCGTCCCCCGCGGCCGTGGCCGCTGTGCTCGCCGCCTGAGCCTCGCGCCGCGTGTGGCGGGCGCGCATCGGCTGCCCCCGTTGCCCGGCGGCGGCGGCCCGCGGCCATGTGG
>DATCRO010000597.1:0-4498 GCA_036569025.1 Burkholderiaceae bacterium | reverse complement strand
GGAGATCTTGCGAACGATGAAAGCCGAGTTCAGGCCGCGGTTGCGACGGGCGATCACGACGCCTTCGTACGCCTGGACGCGCTTGCGCGTGCCTTCGACGACGTTGACGTTGACGATGACCGTGTCACCGGGGGCGAAAGCCGGAATGTTCTTGCCGAGGCGGGCAATCTCTTCCTGCTCGAGGGTAGCGATCAGATCCATGGTGAAACCTTAGAATCATCCGTTCTTGCCGGCGCACGATTGCTTGGAGTGCAGCACTGGAGTCCTTCCAGGCGACGGCGGCTTGCGGCCTTCCGTCAGCTGCTTCTGCCCGGCAGAGGAACAGAGCCCGAGATTATAGCGTGTTCGGCGGCAGGTTGGCCAGGAACTTCTCGTCGGCCTTCGTCAGCTGCCCCGCGGCCCGGGCGGCGGCGATCAAGTCGGGACGGCGACGGGCCGTCACGGTGAGCGACTGCTCACGGCGCCAGCGCGCGATGTCCTTGTGATGGCCCGACAGCAGCACCGGAGGCACCGGCAGTTCGCCCTCGGGGGTGGCCAGGATCTCGGGCCGGCTGTAGTGCGGGCAGTCGAGCAGGCCCTGCTCGAAGCTGTCCTGCAGGTGCGACTGCTCGTCGCCGAGCACGCCCGGCATCAGGCGCGCAATCGCGTCCAGCAGCGCCAGCGCGGGGATCTCGCCGCCGGACAGCACGAAGTCGCCCAGGCTCAGCTCGATGTCGACGCGGCGGTCGACGACGCGCTGGTCGATGCCCTCGTAGCGGCCGCAGATCAGCGTGGCGCCGGGGCCGTCGGCCCACTCGCGCACCAGCGCCTGGTCGATGCGGCGGCCGGTGGGCGTGAACAGCACGACCGGCCCCGCGGGCGCGCCTGCGCCCGCGCGCGCGCTCGCGACGGCCGACAGCGCGCGTTCCAGCGGCTCGGCCAGCATCACCATGCCGGGGCCGCCGCCGAACGGGCGGTCGTCGACGCGGCGGTAGGTACCCTCGGCGTGGTCGCGCAGGTTCCACAGCTTCACGTCCACCTGGCCCGATTCGTAGGCGCGGCGCGTGATGCCCTGCGTCAGGAAGGGCGCGAACAGGTCGGGGAACAGCGTGACGACGTCGAAGCGCATGCGGGCGCTCCGGGCGTCAGAAGTCGAGGCCCCAGTCCACCACGATGCGGCGGCCGGGCATGTCGACGGAGTCGACGTAGGCTTCGACGAAGGGGATCAGGCGCTCGTCGGCCGCCGGGTCGGCCGGCTGGACGCGCAGCACGCAGTGCGGGCCGGTGTCGATCAGGCCGACGACGTCGCCGAGCGCGGCCTGCTCGCGGTTGACGACGGCCAGGCCGATCAGGTCGACCCAGTAGAACTCGCCGTCGTCGGTCTTGGGAAAGGTGGCGCGCGAGACGAACACGCGCACGCCCTTCATCGCCTCGGCGGCGTCGCGGTCGGGGATTTCCGGCGCGGTGCAGACGATCGCGTCGCCCTGGTCGCGCACGCCCTTGACGTTCAGCGCGAACGGCAGCGGCGCGGCGAGCGCGGCCTTCTGGGCAGCGGTCTTGGCGACGGGGGGCTTGAGCGCATTGGCCGGGGCGGCGGCCGCGGCGGGCGGCTTCGCACTCTCGGCGGGTTTCAGGAACCAGCGCTTGGCGGTGAACAGGGCCTGCGGGTCGGAGGCGAAGGGCAGCACCTTGATGCCGCCCTTGATGCCCCAGGCGCCGAGGATGCGACCGACCTCGATCGCATCTTCGGGCCAGGTGAGGTCTTCTTGCGGCGCAGCGGCGGTCATCGGGCGATGGCGCGGCCGGCCGCGCAGCGAAGAAGACGAACCGTCATTTAGGCGGCGGCGGGAGCGCCGACGGCCTTCTTGGCGGCCTGGTCGAGCAGGCGGGCAACGGTCGGCGAGACCTGGGCGCCCACGCCCTTCCAGTAGGTGACGCGGTCGAACACGACGCGCAGCGGTTCTTCCTGGCCCGAGGCCATCGGGTTGTAGAAGCCCACGCGCTCGAGGTAGCGACCGTCGCGGCGCTCGCGCGAGTCGGCGACGACGATGTTGTAGAACGGGCGCTTCTTGGCGCCGCCGCGGGCAAGTCGAATGACGACCATGATGAATTCCTGTGATGTTTGGTGTGTTTTGCCGCGCCAGGGAGACACGCAAGGGCAGGCCAAACGAGGTTGCCGTCGCCGGCCGGGGCCGGTTTCAGGCGCTACGCTCTCCAGCGTCGTTAGATACGCCGGTGCCGAGCTTTCCCGCCGGGGCGGGAACGGAGCCGGGGCGCCAGCCCCAACGGAGGATCAGTCCGCAAGCTCCCGGCAAGGCACCAGCCAACGCCGAAAACCGGGCATTATAAACTGAACACCATGAGCAACGCCACTGCCTCGGACAACGCCTCCCTCCTGCTGCTGCGCGACAGCACGGCCGCCGACGTCGCGGCCTGCGCCGCGATCTACCGCGAGGCGGTGCGCAACGGCACCGGCACCTTCGAGCTGGACGAGCCCGACGACGCCGAGATGGGCAGGCGCCGCGACGCGATCCTCGCGCAGGGGCTGCCCTGGCTGGTCGCCGAGCGCGGCGGCCGCGTGCTGGGCTACGCCTACGCCAACCAGTTCCGCCCGCGCCGCGCCTACCGCTTCTGCGTCGAGGACTCGATCTACCTGGATCCGGCCGCGCGCGGCCAGGGCGTGGGCAGGCTGCTGCTGGCCGAGCTGATCGGCCGCTGCGAGCGGCTGGGCGTGCGCCAGATGCTGGCCGTCATCGGGGACGCGGAGAACCACGGCTCGATCTCGGTGCACCGGTCCTGCGGCTTCGAGCCCAGCGGCGTGTTCAAGGCCGCCGGCTGGAAGTTCGAGCGCTGGCTGGACGTCGTGATGATGCAGCGGCGCCTGGGCAGCGGCGCCGACGTCGCGCCCGTCGAACGCGAGGACCTGCGGTGAGCGCCGTCCCGCCCGCGGTCACCGCCCCGCCGCTGCGCGACCCCGCCGACGTCCGCTCCAAGACGGCCGCCACCTGGATCGCGCTGGTCGGGGGCAGCCTGGGGCTGCACCACTTCTACCTGCGCGGCTGGCGCAGCGCATTGGGCTGGCTGTATCCGATCCCCACGCTCGTCGGCCTGGCCGGCGTCGTGCGCATGCGCAACCTCGGCGTGGACGACCACCTGGCCTGGGCACTGATCCCGTGGCTGGGGCTGACCATCACGGCGGCCATGCTGTGCGCCATCGTCTACGGCCTGACCACGGATGCGAAATGGGCGCGCCAACATGCGGGTGATCCGACAAGGCCGGTCGTGCAGGCCACGCGCGAGCAGGACGAGGACTCGCCGCCGCCCGGCCTCGTGCACACGGGCTGGGGCCCGGTGCTGGGCGTGATCCTGGCGCTGATGATCGGCGGCGGCGTGCTGATGGGCACGATCGCGTTCACGGTCGAACGCCTGTTCTACATCCGCTGACGGGAATATCCGCGCCGCTCCCGCGATCTGACATGCAAGCCGCATGTCATCGAAGGAGCGCGCCATGGACGACCGCACGACCGATCACCTCACGCGCCGCACCACGCTGCGCCGCACCGCCGCCCTCGGCCTGGGCGCGGCCGTCGCCTGGTTGAGGACGACGCCGGCCGGCGCGCAGGCCAGGCTCGCCAAGGACGCCGTCAAGTACGTCGACCAGGGCGACGTGCCGGGCAAGGACTGCGACGACTGCATGCACTACATCGCGCCGGCCAAGGCGGGCGGGCCGGCGACCTGCCGGCTCGTCGAGGGCGCGATCAGCCCGCACGGACACTGCATCGCGTTCACGCCGAAAGGCTGACTACTTCGGCGCGAACTCGCGCGCGAGCCGGGCGAAGTGCAGTTCGGGCGCTCCGAATTGGCCAGCGGCGCGAACGACGGGCCAGCGCGCAGCGAAGCGGAGTCGCAGGATCTACCGTTGGCGCTCCTCGGAGTCCCACCGGGCACGCCGCCGTGGATCCTGCGACTGCGCGCAGGATGACACTCGATGCTCGAACTGGTGGCTCGATGCGCCGATCGCGCGGGACGGCGCGACATTGTTCACGCCGCCGCGCCGGCGCCCCCTGCTGCACGGGCGTTCGGCGGCCGTAGAACGGTCATCCACCGCTCGCGAGCCCGTCCGATGACCGTTCCTTTCGCCACGTTCTCCTTCGCCGCCGGCACCCGCCGCGGCGCCACGGCGCTCGTCATCGCCGCCACCGCGCTGCTGGCCGCCTGCGGCGGCGGCGGGAGTGGCAGCGACGGCCGCAGCAGCGGCGCGAGCGGCGGCAACAACGCCGGTTCGGCCCAGCCCACCAACACCTTCGCCGGCACCGTCACGTTCCAGGGGGCGCCGCTGGCCGGCGTCACGGTGATCGCGTTCAACACCAACACCAACTCGACCTTCGCGACCACCACCACGGACGCCGCCGGCCACTACGGCTTCGCGGGCCTGGGCATCTCCTGCAACTGCACGATCAACTACCAGTTCTGGGCGCGCAAGGACGGCTACTCGTTCACGCCGGCCATCGGCGGCAAC
>DATCRO010000596.1:0-9633 GCA_036569025.1 Burkholderiaceae bacterium | reverse complement strand
GTCGCGACCATCGCGTAGTGCACGTCGTGGATGCCCAACTGGCGTGCGATCGGGAACAGCAGCGGGCCGAACAGCACCATCGCCGGGATGCCTTCCAGCACCGAGCCGAGGATGACGAACGCGACGATGGACACGGCCAGGAACATCGGCGCGCCGCCCGGCAGCCCGGCCATCGTGCTGGCGAGCCAGCCCGAGAAGCCCGACTGCGTCAGGCCCCAGGCCATCGCGGTGGCGGTGCCGATGATCAGCAGGATGGCGCCCGACAGCGCCGCCGTGCCCACCAGCATCCTGCCGAGCGCGCGCCAGCGCAGCTGCCGGTACAGCGCGACGCCGACGACCAGCGCATAGGCGATGCCGATGGTCGACACCTCGGTGGCCGTGGCCACGCCCTCGACCACCGCGGCGCGGATCAGGAACGGCAGCGCCAGCGCGGGCAGCGCGATCGCGAACAGCCTGAGGTTCTGCTTCCACGGGGTCCTGGGTACGCGGGAAAGGTCCTCGCCGCGGCTGCGCCAACCCACGACCGAGCACAGGATCAGGCCCAGCACCAGCGCCGGCAGCAGGCCGCCGGTGAACAGCGCGGCGATCGACACGCCCGTCACCGAGCCGATGGTGATCAGCACCAGGCTGGGCGGCACCGTCTCGGTCTGGGCGCCGGTGGCCGCGAGCAGCGCGACGAGCTCGCCCTCGTCGGCACCGCGCGCCTTCATCTCGGGGAACAGCGCCGGCGCGACGGCGGCCATGTCGGCAGCCTTGGCGCCGGAGATGCCCGACACCAGGTACATCGCGCCGACCAGCACGTATTGCAGGCCGCCGCGCACGTGGCCCAGCAGGCCGGCCAGGAACGCGACCATCGCGCGCGCCATGCCCGTGGCCTCGAGCAGTTGGCCGAGGAACACGAACAGCGGCACGGCCAGCAGGATCAGGTGCGACATGCCCTCGTCCATACGGCCGACCATGACCGGCATCGGCGTGCCGGTCGCCAGCGCGAGGTAGCCGAAGGTGCCCAGCCCGAACGCGAACGCGATGGGAATGCCGGCCAGCACGCTGCCCGCGGCCACGCCCACGAAGAAGACCAGCAGGTTCAGCCGTCCGAGGTCCTCGAACGCGCCGCGCCCGAACCAGAACGCCGCGCAGATGCCCGCCACCAGCACGAGCGCGGCCACCATGTGCTTCATGCTCGCCTCGCGCAGCAGCCGCAGCATCGCGAAGATGCCCATCAGGCCGATGCCGATCGGCATGGCGATCTCGCGCCACAGGTTCGAGATCTCGAGCGCGGGCGTCGTGATGTCGGCCTCGTCGCGCGCGTGCTCCCACGCGGGCCCGAGCACCATCGCCAGGAACGCGAGGCACGCGCAGGTGGCCACGGCCTCCATCAGCGCGCGGCCGCCGGGCGACAGGCGCGCGACGACGGCAGTCATGCGCATGTGCTCGGCGCGCCGCAGCGCGATGACCGAGCCGAACATCGCCAGCCACAGGAACAGGATGGAGGCGAGTTCGTCCGACCAGACGAGCGGGTTGTGGAAGACGAAGCGCGCCACGACACCGGCCAGCAGCACGGCGATGTCGGCCACCACCAGCGCGGCAGCGGGCACTTCCACCAGCCAGCCGAGCGCCCAGTCGATGCGGCCAAGCACGCCGCGCGGACGCGCGGCCTGCGTCACGATGGGCCCGTTGGCGGCCTCGGGCAGCACGTGGCCGAGCGCGTCGCGGGTGGGGTCGACCGCGAGGTCGTCGAGTCGGACGACTTGTTTCATGTTCGGATCTCCCACGCCCGGCGCACGTGTGCCGGGCGGGCTGGTTCAACGAGGCGCCGGCTTCTCAGGACAGCTTGCCGACGCTGCGCTCGAGCACGGCCCAGCCTTCCTCGCCGAACTTGCTCTTCCAGTCGCTGTAGAAGTTGGCCTTGCGCAGGTGGTCGCGGAACAGGCTGGCGTTGGTCGAGTTGAAGACCATGCCCTTGGACGCGAGGTCCTTCTGCAGGTTGGCGTTGAGCTCGGCGACGTCCGCGCGCTCCTTCACGCCGGCCGCGTTGATGTGCTTGGCGACGATGGCCTGCAGGTCGGCCGGCAGCTTGTCCCACGCCCTCTTGTTGGCCAGGAACCAGAAGCCGTCCCACATGTGGTTGGTCAGCGAGCAGTACTTCTGCACTTCGTAGAGCTTGGCCGTGGAGATGATGGCCAGCGGGTTCTCCTGGCCTTCGACCACCTTGGTCTGCAGCGACGAGTACACCTCGGCGAAGTTGATCGAGGCCGGCGATGCGTCGAAGGCCTTGAACATCGACGTCCACAGCGGCGACACGGGCACGCGGATCTTGAAGCCCTTGAAGTCTTCCGGCGTGTTGATCGGCTTGGTGGACGAGGTGGTCTGGCGGAAGCCGTTGTCCCAGATCCGGTCCATCGCGACGAGATCCTTCTTGGCGATCTGCGCGCGGATCCACGCGCCGAGTTCGCCGTCCATCGCCTTCCACACGGTGGCGTAGTCGGGGAACGCGAAGCCGATGCCGCTGATCTGCGAGGCCGGCACCAGCTGGCCCAGGATCAGGCCGGACAGCGTGAAGAACTCGATGCCGCCCGAGCGCAGCTGGCTCAGCATGTCGGAGTCGGAGCCGAGCTGGTTGTTCGGATAGATCTGGATGTCGACGCGGCCCTTGGTCTCGGCGCGGATGGCGTCGGCCATCTCCTTGGCGCGCAGGTTCATCGGGTGCGACACCGGCAGGTTGTTCGCGTACTTGTACGTGAACTCGGCCTTCTGCGCGAACGCGCCCATCGAGGGCAGCGCGAGGCTGGTGGCGGCGCCGGCGAGGATCTGGCGGCGGGTGAGTTGCATGTCGTGTCTCCGTTGTTGGCTGTGTGATCTGGCAGGACTCGCGCGGCACCCCCGGGGCCGTCGCGCATCGGCGGTACCGATGATTGTGATGGCTCAGGCGGGCGTGGATTCCCTCGTCTTCCCCAACGATGTGGATTCCCACAATTGGCCGCTTGCGAACAGTTGTTCACGCACGTCCTTCTTGGTGATCTTGCCGTAGGCCGACTTGGGCAGTGCGCTCCAGAAGAACACGTGGCGCGGCCAGCGGTAGCGCGCGCAGCGGCCCTCCAGATGCGCCAGCAGCGCGGCGGCGTCGCAGTCGTGGCCCTCGCGTGCGACGACGACCGCCACGCCGACCTCGCCCCACTTCTCGTCGGGCACGCCGAGCACGGCCACCTCGGCGACGGCCGGGTGCGTCAGCAGCACCTCCTCGACCTCGCGCGGGTAGACGTTCGATCCGCCGGAGATGTACATGTCGGACTCGCGGCCGGTGATGTACAGCAGGCCGCGCGCGTCGACACGCCCGAGGTCGCCGGTGTGGAACCAGCCGCCGCGCAGCGCCTTGGCGGTGGCCTCGTTGTTGTCGTGGTAGCCCGCGAACACGCCGGGGCCGCGGCAGCAGATCTCGCCCACCTCGCCCACGGGCAGCGGGTTGCAGTCCGCGTCGAGGATGGCGACCTCCATGCCCGTGCGCGGCCGGCCGCAGGAGCCCACGTTCGCCTCGGGCGCGTCGTCGTCGGCCGCGTGCATGGACGGCGGCAGCACGGTGATGCAGCCCGTCACCTCGCCCAGGCCGAAATACTGCACCAGCACCGGGCCCAGCGTGCGCAGCGCGCGCTGCTGGTCGGCGCGGTACATCGGCGCGCCGGCGTAGATCATGTAGCGCAGCGACGAGTGGTCGTGCGCGTCGACCGCCGGGTGCTCGACCAGCATCTTGACGATCGTGGGCACCGTGAACAGGTTGCTGACGCGATGGCGCTCGACGAGCTGCCAGAAGACCGCCGGCTCGAGCTTCTCGGACGGCAGCAGCACCGTGGCCGCGCCGCGCGCCACGTTCAGCAGCGCGTGGATGCCCGCGCCGTGCGACAGCGGCGCCACCGCGATCGACACGTCGTGCTCGGTGGTGCCCGGGATCAGGTCGGCCAGGTGGTTGGTGACGACGAAGGCCATCTGGCCGTGCGTCAGCATGCCGGCCTTGGGCCGCCCCGTCGTCCCCGACGTGTAGAAGAACCACAGCGGATCGTCGGCGCCGACCGTGGCCTCGTGACGCGCCGCGCCGCGATGCGCCGCGACCAGCGATTCCCAGTTCGCCTGCCCCGGCGCGCCCGCGCCCATCGGCACGATGACGCGCAGCGCGGGCGAGGCCTCGCGCACCGCGGCCACGTGGGCCTCGAACCCGTCGTCCACCAGCATCGCCACCGCGCCGCTGGACGCGCCGAGGTAGGCGACTTCCGGCGGCGTCAGCCGGAAGTTCACCGGCACCCAGACGGCGCCCAGACGGAACGCGACCCAGCAGCTCTCGAACATCGCCAGCGTGTTGCGCGACTGCACGAGCAGGCGGTCGCCCTGACGGATGCCCAGCTTGCGCAGCGCGGCGACCATCGCGTCGACGCGGTCGTCGATCTCGCGCCACGTCCATTGCCGGTCGCCCTGGATCAGGCCCGGGCGGTCCGGATGCAGCGCCGCGGTCTGGCGCAGCAGCTGCGAGAGGTTGCAGACCTGCGCGGGATGGGTCACGCGGCCTCCAGCACGCTGAGGTAGTTCGCGACCGCCGCGCCGCCCATGTTGAACACGGCGCCGAGCTCGGCGCGCGGCAGCTGCATGTCGCCGGCCGAACCGGTCAGCTGCATCGCCGCCATCACGTGCTGCGACACACCGGTCGCGCCGATCGGATGCCCGCGCGACTTCAGGCCGCCCGACGGATTGACCGGCAGCCGGCCGTCGCGGCGCGTGTCGCCGTCGAGGATGGCGCGCGCGCCCTGCCCGTGCGGACGCAGGCCCATCGCCTCGTACTCCAGCAGCTCGGCGATCGTGAAGCAGTCGTGCGTCTCGACGAAGTGCAGGTCGGCCAGCGTGACGCCGGCGGTCTCCAACCCGCGCTGCCAGGCGAGCGCGGCGCCCTCGAACTTGGTCGGGTCGCGGCGCGACAGCGGCAAGTACTCGTTGACCTGCGTGCGCGAGCGCCAGCGCACGGGACGCACGAGCGCGCCCGCGACCGGCTCGCGCGAGATCACCAGCGCGGCGGCGCCGTCGGACACCAGCGAGCAGTCCGAGCGCTTGAGCGGGCCGGCGACGAACGGGTTCTTGTCGGACGGATGGCGGCAGAAGTCGTAGCCGAGGTCGCGCTTCATGTGCGCGAACGGGTTGCGCACGCCGTTCTCGTGGTTCTTGGCGGAGATCGCGGCCAGCGCGTCGCTCTGGTCGCCGAAGCGCTCGAAGTAGACGCCGGCGATGTCGCCGAACACGCCCGCGAAGCCGCCGGCGGTGTCGGCCTCCTCCTTGACGTACGAGCACTTGAGCAGCGTGTCGCCGATCTGCGCGCTGGGCAGCGTGTTCATCTTCTCCATGCCGATCACCAGCGCGTGCCCGACGCGGCCCGAGCCGACGGCATCGAGCGCGGCCCAGATCGCGGCCGAGCCGGTCGCGCACGCGTTCTCGACGCGCATCGCGGGCACGTGGCGGAACTCGGGGATCGCGACGCCGGCCAGCGCGCCGCTGAAGTCCTGCTGCACGAAGCCGCCGTTGAAGTGGCCGACGAAGATGCCGTCGATGTCCGACAGCTGCAGGCCGGCGCTGGCCACCGCGGGCAGCGCGGCGTCGCGGATCAGCTGCTCCAGGTCGATGGCGTCGAGCTTGCCGAAGGGCGTGTGGCCCCAGCCGATGATGTGTGCGTTGTTCATGGGTGTCCTGTCCTGCTGCCTGTCCTGAATTCGTCGCGGGTCGTTCGGCTCGGTTCGGATGGTGAACCCGGTGCGCCGCTTCTCGCCGCCTGGTGGACGAATTCTGCGCAGGGTGCCCTGGCGGCGACATGCTTGCTGCGGCGCAGCATCCGAGAAACCGGTTCACATCCTGGACGGGGCGCTCAGGTTCCGGTGAGGTCGCGATTGGCCGCCGCATGCCGCGACACCCACTGGCAAGGAGAGGAGCGCGCTCGCCGGATGCTGTTTGCGTCGAGCAGGGTCGGCATGAGGGCCTGGTACGCCATCCGTGTCGCCCGCCGGGGTTCGGCCTGCCCCGTCGCGCACAGAATTTGCCGCGCCTGGGTGTTGTTCCGAAAGGATCGTCTCATGAAGATCGCCCAGGTCGCGCCATTGTTCGAAAGCGTCCCGCCCCGCGGCTACGGGGGGACGGAGCGCGTCGTCTCCTACCTGACCGAGGCCCTGGTCGACCTCGGGCACGACGTGACGCTGTATGCCAGCGGCGATTCACGAACCCGCGCGCGGCTGGTTTCGATCGTCGAGCGCAGCCTGCGCCTCGATCCGCGCCAGCCGGACTGGCTCATGTGGCATACGCTGATGCTCGACCGCGTGTTCACGGACGCGCCCGACTTCGACGTCATGCACTTCCATGTGGACTTCCTGCACTATCCCCTGGTGCGGCGCTGCCCCACCCCCTGCCTGACCACGCTTCATGGCCGGCTGGACCTGCCCGACCTGGCCCCGCTGCACCGCCACTTCCGCGAGCAAGGTCTCGTCAGCATCTCGAACAGCCAGCGCGTACCGCTCGCCGGCTCGCGCATGCTGGCCACCGTGCACCACGGGTTGCCCGAAGAGCTCTACCGCTTCCATCCGTGCGCCGGTGACTACTTCGCATTTCTGGGCCGCATCTCGCCGGAAAAGCGCGTCGACCGCGCCATCCGCATCGCGCAGGCGGCCGGGGTGCCGCTACGCATCGCGGCCAAGATCGACCGCGCCGATCAGGCTTACTTCGAGCAGGAGATCCGGCCGCTGCTCGCCCATCCGCTCATCCATTTCGAGGGCGAGCTGGACGAGCGTGGCAAGGATGAATTCCTCGGCAATGCCCGCGCCCTCCTGTTCCCGATAGACTGGCCCGAACCGTTCGGCCTCGTGATGATCGAGGCGCTGGCCTGCGGCACGCCGGTCATCGCCTGGCGCTGCGGCTCGGTGCCCGAGGTTCTCGACCAGGGTGTCACCGGATGGATCGTGAGCGACCTGGACCAGGCCATCGCCGCGGCACGCCGCATCGACCGGATCGACCGCGCGAGCTGCCGGCGGGCTTTCGAACAGCGCTTCACGGCACGGCGCATGGCCCAACAGTATGTCGAGGTCTATGCGGCCCTCAGCGCCGCGGGCCGCGGCGAATGCGACGATGACGAGGCGGAGAGCGAAAGCTTGCCCGAACCGCGATGACCCACAGCCCCATCCAGATCGACGGTCGCTGGTACGTTCTGGCCACTGGCGCGCCAGCCGAGGAAAAGCCGCAGACACTCAAACGAGACGCGCTGTTCGGCTGTTTCGACCGGCACGGCGACATCGTGCCCTGGGAGGGCGCCGAGCAGGGCCTCTACGCCGAGGACACCCGTTACCTCTCGCGCCTCGAGCTGCGTCTGGACGGCGCGCGTCCGCTCTACCTGAACACCGCGGTGCGCGACGACGGCAGCGTGCTGGCGGTCGAACTGATGAACCCTGACCTCCAGCGCGGCGACCGCATCGCCGTGCCCAAGGGCAGCGTCCACCTGTTGCGCCGCAAACTCCTGCGCGACGGCACCTGCCATGAGCAGGTGCGCCTCGCGAACCACGGGCTCGAGCCGGTCGAATTGACGCTGGAGCTGAGCTTCGACGCCGACTTCGCCGACCTCTTCGAGGTGCGCGGGACGCCGCGCCAGCGCCGCGGCGTCCGCCTGCCGCCTGCGGTCGAGGACGGTGCCCTGGTCTTCGCCTACGACGGCGTGGACGGCCGCGCCCGGATCACCCGGGTGCGCTTCGACGATCCGCCCACCGTGATCGAGCCAGGCTTCGTCAGCTACCGCGTGCGCCTCGCGCCGGCCGAGTCCCTGGCGCTGCAGTGGGAGATCGTCCCGCGACGCCCGGGTGTCGTGCCGACCTCCTCGCTGACCTACGACGACGCGCGCCGCCTCCACGAGGAACGCCTGGTCGTTGGAAGCAATGGCTGCCGGCTCGCGAGTTCTAACCCCATGCTGGACCGGTGGCTGCAGCGCTCGGCGTCCGATCTCGACATGCTGACCACCGCGCTGCCCACCGGCCCCTACCCGTATGCGGGCGTGCCCTGGTATTGCACGACTTTCGGCCGCGACGGTCTCATCACCGCGCACCAGTGCCTGTGGCTGCGGCCGGAGCTGGCGCGTGGCACGCTCGCCTTCCTCGCCTCGACACAGGCGACGGAGCGCGACCCGGCCAGCGACGCCGAGCCGGGGAAGATCCTGCACGAGGCACGCGCGAGCGAGATGGCGCTCACGCGCGAGGTGCCGTTCGCGCGCTACTACGGCTCGGTGGACGCGACCCCCCTGTTCGTCATGCTCGCGGCCGCGTACTGGCGGCGCAGTGCGGACGACGAGTTCATGCGAGGCCTCTGGCCGCATGTCGTCGCCGCGATGCGATGGGTCGAAGAGTACGGCGACCGCGACGGCGACGGCTTCCTCGAGTACGCGCGCGAGAGCGGCGACGGCCTGATCCAGCAAGGCTGGAAGGATTCGCACGATTCGGTCTTCCATTCGGACGGCCGCATGGCCGCGCCCCCGATCGCGCTGTGCGAGGTTCAGGGGTACGCCTACGCGGCGCGGATCGGCGCGGCAGAGCTGGCGCAGGCGATGGGCGAGGACGCGGCCGCGTCGCGCTGGCGGGCCCAGGCCCAGGCGCTGCGGGCTCAGTTCCTGCAGTCTTTCTGGAGCGAGGGTCTCGGTCTGTACGCATTGGCGCTTGACGGCGGCAAGCGGCGGTGCGATGTCGCGTCGTCGAATGCGGGCCACGCGCTGTGGACCGGCATCGCCGCGCCGGAGCACGCTGCGCGCATCGCAGAGCGGTTCCTGGAGCCCGACATGTTCTCCGGCTGGGGGGTGCGCACGCTCGGCACGGGCGAGGTCCGATACAACCCGATGTCGTACCACAACGGTTCGATCTGGCCGCACGACAATGCGCTCATTTGCGAGGGCCTCGCGCGCTACGGCCGGGTCGACGCGGCGCTCGCGCTGCTTGGCGCCGCCTTCGACACCAGCGTGCATTTCGACGACGCGCGCCTGCCGGAGCTGTTCTGCGGCTTCCCGCGCCGCGCGGGCGAAGGGCCGACGCGCTATCCGGTGGCGTGCTCGCCGCAGGCCTGGGCCGCCGGCGCGGTTTTCGGCATGCTCGCGGGTTGCCTGGGACTGACGATCGACGCGCGTGAGCGCCGCGTCCAACTGCGCTCGCCACGCCTGCCCGCCTTCGTCGATCGATTGAGGGTCGAGCGCCTGGCCATCGCCGGAGGTAACGTCGACCTGCTGCTGCAGCGCTACAAGGACAGCGTCGGCGTCGAGGTCACCCGACGCGAAGGCGAGGTCGAAGTCTCGGTGGTCGTTTGATCGGAAGGTCCGGAACGGTGCGGCTGCCTGCGGCCTCGGAACGGCAGGTGACGCGGATCCTCGATCCGGACGGCGACATGATCGAGCACTGATAACCGGGACCTCCGGCGTTCCAGATGGGAAAGATGTCTGAGGTCGCAGTTCGGCCAGGAGTTGCCACGCACCGCTGACCGGTTCGGCGCCTCGTAGATACCGTCTCGGGCGTCAAGCCTTGACAGGCCAATCAGCGCGGTAGGGCTGGCCTGTGTGAACGACGCCGAAGCACAATTGCGCGAGCTTATGCATGGCGG
>DATCRO010000595.1:0-5297 GCA_036569025.1 Burkholderiaceae bacterium | reverse complement strand
ACGGTCAGCGGCACCAGCGACGTCAGCAGCGTGGCCGCCATGTTGACGTTGTAGAGCCGCTCGCCGGTGGTGGTGTTGATGATGTTGTTCAGCTGCACGGTCATCGGCAGCCAGTCGTGGCCGGCGAACACGAGGCCGATCAGGAAGTCGTTCCAGATCGCGGTGACCTGCATGATCACGGCCACCACGACGATGGGCAGGGACATCGGCAGCATCAGCTGCACGAAGATGCGCCAGAAGCCCCCGCCGTCGATGCGCGCGGCCATGAACAGCTCGTGCGGCACGCTGGCGTAGTAGTTGCGGAACAGCAGCGTCATCACCGGCATGCCGAACAGCGTGTGGATCAGCACCACGCCGGGCAGCGTGCCGAACAGCCCCATCGCGGCGAGCGCGCGGATCAGCGGGAACAGCATCACCTGGTAGGGGATGAAGGCGCCGGTCAGCAGCACGACGAAGAACGCCTGCGCGCCGCGCGGCCGCCAGAACGACAGCGCGTAGCCGTTGAGCGCGCCCAGCAGGATCGACAGGATGGTGCTGGGCGCCACGATGGCCACCGAGTTCATGAAGCCGACGCGGATGCCGCCGCATTCGAGGCCCGTGCAGGCCGAGGTCCACGCCTGCGCCCACGGCTCCAGCGTCACCTTGACGGGCCACGCGAACAGGTTGCCCAGGCGGATCTCATCCATCGGCTTGATCGACGTGACGACCATCACGTACAGCGGCAACAGGAACGCGAACGCCGCGGTGGCGAGGAACACGTACAGGCCGATGCGCGCAGGGCGCGGGAGGCGGCGGCGGGCGGCGGCCAGCGGCGGGCGGGGGGCGACCGCCTCGGCGCCCAGGCCGTCGGCGACGGGCGTGACGACGGCGTTCATGCGTTCGCTCCCTGCGCGCTCGCACGCAGCGCGCGCGCGACGCGCTCGCCGCGGCGTGACGCGTGCGCGCGGGCATAGAACCACGGCGCGAGCAGCGCCAGCACCGTCAGCAGCAGCACGGTCGACGCGGCGGAGGCCAGGCCGATGTTGGCGCGCACCAGCAGGTTGTCGATGATGAACTTGGCCGGCACCTCGCTGGCCAGGCCCGGCCCGCCCTGCGTCATCGCGACGACGACGTCGAACACCTTGACGACGCTCACCGACAGCAGCACGAACGCGGTGCCGAACGACGGCCCCATCATCGGCAGCACGATGCTCAGGTAGACACGCCACTTCGGGATGCCCTCGATGCGCGCGGCCATCCACAGGCTCTCGTCGATGCCGCGCAGCCCGGCCAGCATCAGCGCCATCACGAGGCCGCAGGCCTGCCAGACGGCGGCCACGACGATCGCGAGCATCACCGTCTCCTGGCGCACGATCCAGTCGAACGTGAAGTTCGGAAAGCCCCAGCCGCGCACCGTCGACTGCAGCCCCAGCTCGGGGTTGAGCATCCACTGCCAGACCAGGCCGGTGGCCACGAACGACATCGCGTACGGGTACAGGAAGATCGTGCGCAGCACGCCCTCGGCGCGCACCCGCTGGTCGATGAACACGGCCAGCAGGAAGCCGATGACCAGGCAGCCGAGGATGAACAGCGCGCCGAACAGCGCCATGTTCTGCAACGAGATCATCCAGCGCTCGCTGTCGAACAGGCGCGCGTACTGCCTGATGCCGACGAAGTCGCCGATCGGCAGCGTGCGCGAGCTGCTGACCGAGATCCGCATCGACCACAGCACGCTGCCGACGTAGACCCACAGCACCGTCGCCACCATGGGCAGCAGCGCGGCCCAGGCGACGAGGTGGCGGAGAGGGCGGCGGGAAGCGGACTTCACTTAGCCGTTCTTCAGCGCGGCGGAGATGGCCTTGGCCGCGTCATCGACCGACTCGCTCGTGTTCCAGAACTTCGTGATGACGTCCTGCAGCGAGCCTTCGAGATCCGGCGAGATCAGCATCTCGGGCGTCGGCAGCTGGCGCGAGACGTCCTTCATGATCGTCACGCCCTGCTGCGCGCACAGATCCAGGCCCTTGACGTCGACGTCCGTGCGGATCGGGATCGAGCCCTTCTTGTTGGAGAACGCGACCTGCGTGGCCGGCGACGTGAAGACGGTGGCCAGCAGCTGCTGCGACTTGACCTGCGCCGGGTCGGCGATCTTCGGGAACACGAACACGTCGCCCGCGACGAGGTACGGCGACTTCGGGCCGAAGCCCGGGAAGCAGCCGAACTCCTTGCCCGCGGTCATGTGCGCCGTGGCGAACTCGCCCTTGGCCCAGTCGCCCATGATCTGCACGCCGGCCTTGCCGGAGATGACCATCGCGGTGGCGTCGTTCCAGTTGCGGTTGGGCGAGCCGGCGTCGACGTAGTTGTGCAGCTTCTTGAACGAGGCCAGCAGCGCCTTGAACTGCGGCGTGGCGGGCAGGTTGGCGTCCTTGTCGCGGTACAGCTTCATGTACATGTCCGGACCGCCGACGTGCGCGAGCCACGCGTAGAACGTGATCTTCTCCTGCCACGGCTGGCCCCCGAAGGCCAGCGGCACGACGCCGGCGGCCTTGAGCTTGTCCAGGTCGGCGAAGAACTCGTCGGCCGACTTCGGCTCGTCCTTGATGCCGGCCTTGGCGAACGCCGCCTTCGAATACCAGAACCAGGCCGGCATGTGGATGTCCACCGGCACCGCGTAGAAGTGGCCCTTGATCCTGATCGAGTTCAGGATCGGCGCGGGCAGGATCCTGTCCCAGTTGTTCTGCGCGGCGACCACGTCGACGTTGGCCAGCATGCCCTGGTCGATCAGGTCGAGGAACTGCTTGGAGGTGTTGAACTGCGCCGCGGTGGGCGGCTTGCCGCCGACCATGCGGTTGACGGCCTCGGCGCGCGCCTGCTCGCCGCCGGCGATCGCGTCGTCGACCCAGGTGCCGCCCGCCGCGCGATACGCGTTGGCCAGTTCCTTGACGGCCGCGGACTCGCCGCCGGACGTCCACCAGTGCAGCACCTCGGCGCGGTTGGCCTGGGCGTGGGCGCCGGTGAGCGCGCCGAACGCGAGCGCCAGCGCGAGGGCCAGGCGGGTGGTCTTGTTGGTCATGCGTCGTCTCCTTGCTGGGTGTTCATGCGGCGTCGTCACCGGCCGCTTCGGCGAAAAGAGGCTCAGGCCGCGGCGCGCCGGGCCTGCAGGAACTGCCTGAACGCGAGCGCGCTGTCCTTGGGCGTGCGCACCTGCGTCGCGTAGTCGACGTGGACGAGGCCGAAGCGCTTCTCGTAGCCGTAGCTCCACTCGAAGTTGTCCATCAGGGACCACGCGAAATATCCGCGCACGTCCACGCCCTGGCGCATCGCCTCGTCGATGGCCGCGAGGTGGCTGTTGAAGTAGCGAGCGCGCTGCGCGTCCTGCACGCGGCCGCCCTCGACCGTGTCGGCGCTGGCCATGCCGTTCTCGGTGATGTAGACGGGCGGCAGGCCCGGGTAGCGCTGCCTGAACTCGAGCAGCAGGTCGCGCAGGCCGTCGGGGAACACCTCCCAGCCCATCTGCGTGCGCTCGACGCCGGGCAATGGCTTGACCACGAAGCCGTGGCCGCCGTCGCTCGCGATCACCTGGCGGAAGTAGTAGTTGATGCCGACGAAGTCGAGCGGCGTGCCGATGACGGCCATGTCGCCCTCGCGCACCGGCGCGTGCGCGTCGGGCCACAGGTCCCGCAGCGGGGCCGGATAGCGGCCCAGGAACAGCGGGTCGAGCGGCCACACGTTGGAGCTGGCGAACGCGCGCTCGGTGGCGACGCGGTCGGCCTCGGAGTCGCTGGCCGGCGTGACCTGGCAGACGTTGGCGACCAGGCCGACGGGCGCCTTGTCGTGCGCGCGCAGCGCCGCCGTGCCCAGGCCGTGCGCCAGCAGCAGGTGGTGCATCGCCTCGACGCCGTAGCGCGCGTCGGTCAGGCCGGGCGCATGCCGGCCCTCGGAGTGGCCGATGTAGGCGGAGCAGAACGGCTCGTTGAGCGTCATCCAGCCGGCGATGCGGCCCTTGAACGCCTGGGCCATCTGCCCGGCGTACTCGGCGAAACGGTGCGCGGTATCGCGGTTGAGCCAGCCGCCGCGGTCCTGCAGGTGCTGCGGCAGGTCCCAGTGGTACAGCGTCGCCCAGGCGGAGATGCCGCGCTTGTCCAACTGGTCGAGCAGGCGCTTGTAGAAGTCGATGCCGCGCGGGTTCAGGCGGCCGTTCTCGTCCATCACGCGCGGCCAGGCGATCGAGAAGCGGTAGGCGTCGAAGCCGAGGTCGGCCAGGAGCGCGACGTCCTGCTCGTAGCGGTGGTAGTGGTCGCAGGCGACGTCGCCGGTGTCGCCCTCGTGCGTCCTGCCCGGGGTGTGCGAGAAGGTGTCCCAGATCGACGGCACGCGGCCGTCCTCGCGGGCCGCGCCCTCGATCTGGTACGAGGCCGTGGCCGCGCCGAACACGAAACCGGGGCGATGCATCGCCGAGCCGGGCGGCGGAGAGATGGGAACGATCGGATTGCTCAAGACGGGCCTCGGTGCGCGCGGCGGGGCGCAGGTTCGCAAGCTGCGACGTGGAACCGGTTCCACGTGGCGCGATTCTGCACGGCAGGGCAGGGGGGCGTATCAGTGGAAACACCGAGGTGCTCGGACATGACCCCGCGACCCGGATGTCTTTGCCCGGGCCCCTATGCTGGCCGCCGCCTTTCCTTCCTCATGGAGCACTTCGACATGCGCAACCATCCTCTGGGCCGCACCGGCCTGTTCGTCTCAGAACTGTGCCTGGGCACGATGACCTTTGGCGGCAGCGAAGGCATCTGGGGCAAGATCGGCGACCTCGGGCAGGCGGACGCCGAGCGCCTCGTGGGGCAGGCCATCGACGCCGGCATCAACTTCATCGACACCGCCGACGTCTACTCGGGCGGCGTCTCGGAGCAGATCACCGGGCAGGCGCTGAAGAACCTGAAGGTCCCGCGCGAGAGCGTCGTCGTCGCGACCAAGGTGTTCGGCGAGACGGGGCCCGGCGCCAACGCGCGCGGTCTCTCGCGCGGCCACATCGCCGACGGCGTCAAGTCCAGCCTGAAGCGCCTGCAGCTCGAGCACATCGACCTGTACCAGGTGCACGGCTTCGATCCGGCCACGCCCGTCGAGGAGACGGTCCGCGCGCTCGACCTGCTGGTGCGGCAAGGCCACGTGCGCTACGTGGGCGTGTCGAACTGGGCCGCGTGGCAGATCGCCAAGGCGGTGGGCATCGCGGAACGGCTGGGGCTGTCGCGCTTCGAGTCGCTGCAGGCGTACTACACGCTGGCCGGGCGCGACCTCGAGCGCGAGATCGTGCCGATGTTGAAGAG
>DATCRO010000594.1:0-2896 GCA_036569025.1 Burkholderiaceae bacterium | reverse complement strand
ATTGAATTCATGGGTGCGCGCGCGTGTATGCGTATGCGTGCGCGCGAGATCGGGCCATTGTAGGCCGCCAAGAAATCACACATCACCGATGAGCAAGTCCCTGGTCATTGCCGAGAAGCCGAGCGTCGCGCAGGACATTGTTCGCGCGCTGACGCCGGTGGCCGGCAAGTTCGAGAAGCACGCCGAGCACTTCGAGAACGACAAGTACGTCGTCACCTCCGCCGTGGGCCACCTGGTGGAGATCAAGGCGCCGGAAGAGTACGAGGTCAAGCGCGGCAAGTGGAGCTTCGCCCACCTGCCGGTGATCCCGCCGCACTTCGAGCTGGCGCCGATCGACAAGGCCAAGACGCGGCTCAATGCCGTGGTCAAGCTGGTCAAGCGCAAGGACGTCACCGAGCTCATCAACGCCTGCGACGCGGGCCGCGAGGGCGAGCTGATCTTCCGCCTGATCGTGCAGTACGCCGGCATCGACAAGAAGAGCCCGAAGCCGGTGCGCCGCCTGTGGCTGCAGAGCATGACGCCACAGGCCATCCGCGACGGCTTCGACAGGCTGCGCACCGATGAACAGATGCTGGGCCTGGCCGCCGCCGCGCGCAGCCGGTCGGAGGCCGACTGGCTGGTCGGCATCAACGGCACGCGCGCGATGACGGCGTTCAACTCGCGCGACGGCGGCTTCTTCCTGACCACCGTCGGCCGGGTCCAGACGCCCACCCTGTCCATCGTGGTCGAACGCGAGGAGAAGATCCGCAAGCACGTGCCGCGCGACTACTGGGAGATCAAGGCCACGTTCGACGCGCTGGCCGGCCAGTACGACGCCAAGTGGGTCGACCCGGCGTTCAAGAAGGACGACGACCCCGACCGCCGCGCCGACCGCGTGTGGGACAAGGCCAAGGCCGAGGCGATCGCCAAGGCCGTCCTGGGCCAGCCCGGCAAGGTCACCGAGGAATCCAAGCCCAGCAGCTCGGCCAGTCCGCTGCTGTACGACCTGACCAGCCTACAGCGCGAGGCCAACGGCCGCTTCGGCTTCTCGGCCAAGACCACGCTGTCGCTGGCGCAGGCGCTGTACGAGAAGCACAAGGTGCTCACCTATCCGCGGACGGACTCGCGCGCGCTGCCCGAGGACTACCTGCCGGTGGTCAAGGACACGCTCAAGATGCTGTCCACCGAGGACCTGCCGGGCCCGCTGCGCGAGCTGTCGCCGCACGCGGCCAAGGCGCTCAAGGAAGGCTACGTCAAGCCCTCCAAGCGGGTGTTCGACAACGCCAAGGTGTCGGACCACTTCGCCATCATCCCGACGCTGCAGGCGCCCAAGTCGCTGTCCGACATCGAGGCCAAGCTGTATGACCTGGTGGTCAAGCGCTTCATCGCCGTGTTCTTCCCGAGCGCCGAATACCAGGTCACGACCCGACTGACGCAGGTCGCCGAGCACCGCTTCCAGACCAACGGCAAGGTGCTGGTGAACCCGGGCTGGCTGGCCGTCTACGGCAAGGAGGCGCAGGACGACGACGCCACGCTGGTGCCGGTGCAGCCCGACGAGACCGTGCGCAACGAATCGGTGGAGGCCGTCGGCTCGAAGACGCGTCCGCCGGCGCGCTACAACGAGGCGACGCTGCTGTCGGCGATGGAAGGCGCGGGCAAGCTGATCGACGACGAGGAACTGCGCGAGGCGATGTCCGAGAAGGGCCTGGGCACGCCGGCCACGCGGGCGCAGGTGATCGAAGGCCTGATCCTCGAGAAGTACATGCTGCGCGAGGGGCGCGACCTCATCCCCACGGCCAAGGCGTTCCAGCTGATGACGCTGCTGCGCGGCCTGGGCGTCGAGGACCTGACGCGGCCCGACCTGACCGGCAACTGGGAATACAAGCTGCTGGAGATGGAGCACGGCCGCCTGTCGCGCGACGCGTTCATGGGCGACATCGCGCAGATGGCCGAGCGCATCGTCAAGAAGGCCAAGGAATACGACCGCGACACGATCCCCGGCGACTACGCCACGCTCAGGACGCCGTGCCCCAACTGCGGCGGCATCGTCAAGGAGAACTACCGCCGCTACACCTGCCAGGGCCCCAAGGGCGACGGCGAGGGCAGCTGCGAGTTCTCGATCACCAAGATCCCGGCCGGCCGCGCGTTCGAGACCGAGGAGGTCGAGCAGTTCCTGCGCGACAAGAAGATCGGCCCGCTCGAGGGCTTCCGCTCCAAGGCCGGCTGGCCTTTCACCGCGGAGCTGCGGCTGGTGTTCGACGAGGAGATCCGCAACTGGAAGCTCGAGTTCGACTTCGGCGAGGAGGCCAAGGAAGGCGACGGCGAGCCGGTGGACTTCTCCGACCAGGAGTCGCTGGGCGCATGCCCCAAGGACGCCGGCCGCGTGTTCGAACACGGCACGTCGTATGTCTGCGAGCACGCGGTGGGCGCGCACGTCACCTGCGATTTCAAGAGCGGCAAGATCATCCTGCAGCAGCCGGTCTCGCGCGAGAACATGGCCAAGCTGCTGGCCACCGGCAAGACCGACCTGATGGAGAACTTCGTCTCCAACAAGACGCGCCGCAAGTTCAAGGCCTTCCTCGCCTACGACAAGAAGGAAGGCAAGGTGGTCTTCGAGTTCGAGCCGCGCGCCGCCAAGGCACCGCCGGCCAAGAAGGTGGCCGGCAAGAAGAAGGCGGGCGACGAGGAGTGATCGGGGCGGGTGGCCAGCGCGCCACCCGTGCCGTCACCCTGCCTGGTGGGCGCGAAGCGGCAGCAGTGCCTCACGTCGAGTGCGCGCCGCGCCATCCCGGGAATGCCGCATCACGCGCAGCGCCAAGTCGTCATCCTGCGCGGAGCGAATCGGAGTCGCAGGATCCACCTCGGCGACAACGTTGCGTGGCCACCGTGGATCCTGCGACTGCGCGCAGGATGACAT
>DATCRO010000593.1:0-3024 GCA_036569025.1 Burkholderiaceae bacterium | reverse complement strand
CAGGTGGCGCGGCAGCAGTCCGACGAGTGCGCTCAGCGCGAGCGGCAGCAGCACGAGGTCGTCGACTGCGCCCATCAGCGGCAGCGCGAGGTTCAGCGGGTCGAGCGCGAAGAACGCCAGCACGACGGTGGCGGGCATCAGCCAGGCAGGGCGATCCGGGTGCCGCAGCGCGCGCCACAGCAGCTTCAGATCGCGGCCGCCCTGGCGCCAGAACAGCAAGAGTCGGCGCATGCGGGGCTCCTTGCGGGCGGACGGGCCCGTCGTCCGCATCTGGGGGCGACGGGCGTCGCTTCAAGCGTGCCTTCTTGTCGAGCGAGAATCGCCGCAACGCTGGAGATGTCTCGAAGATGCTCGACGGTTCATGCCACTGCGGAAAGGTCCGCCTGTCCGTCCCCGCCCGCCCCGACGCTCTGGTGCTGTGCAACTGCTCCATCTGCCGCCGCAACGGCGCGCTGTGGTCGTTCTACGCCATCGACGAGGTGACGATCTCGGGCCATCCGGAGCACACCACCGGCTACGAATTCGGGCCGCGCACGATCACCACCTTCCACTGCCGGCACTGCGGCTGCGCGACCCACTGGGAGCCGCTGAAGGCCGGTGCGACCAAGCTCGCCTTCAACATGCGCAACTTCGATCCGGACGAACTGGGCGACGTGCGGCTGCGGCGCTTCGACGGGGCGGTCACGTGGGCCTACCTCGACTGACGGCGGCCGCCGGCACTTTCATTTCTGCCGCTGCGCCGAAATGGCAGTCCGGCGCGGCGAGAATGTCCGCATGACCATCGATGTGATGATGAACGAAGACAAGCCGCGACCCGTGCGGGCCGCCGTCGCCAGGACGCTGCTGGCCCTGGCCGTGGCGGCGGCCGGTGCCGGCTGCGTCGCGCCGAACACCACCGTGCACCGCATCTCGGTGGACGTGCAGGCGCATCCGAAGGACCTGCGCGCCTGCGTGATCGAGGCCATCCGCGGGGTCGACGGCGTGCCGGGGGTCAATCCGGCGACGCAGGGCATCGAGGCGGCCAGCGTCTCGTTCCGCACGACGCTGCCCGAGGTCACCGGCGTCGTGGAACGCCAGGGCGACGACGTGCGCGTCAGCGTCGAGGTGATGGCGTTCGTGGAGCCGTCGAACTTCTGGGAGTTCGGGCAGTCGCGCACGAAGATCATCGCGGACGCGATCGTGGCGCGTTGCGGGGCGCTCTGAACGCCGGACCCTCGACGCATCGTCATGTGCGAGGGCGGTGCAGGGCGGGTTGGCCGCAGGCGTAACCCGCCATGTCGCCCTGTCGCAGTGCCGGTGCCCCGTCGCAATGCCGGTGCCCTGTCGCAACGTCGGCGCACGGTAGCAACGCCTGCGAACGGCGGGTTACGCCTGCGGCTAACCCGCCCCACGGGCGGTCATGCAGATGAATGTCACAAGTCGAAGTTCGACGGCATCATCACGACATCGCGGATCGTCATCCCGCGCGGCCGCGTCAGCATGAACAGCACGACGTCGGCCACCTCGGCCGGCTCCAGCAGGCTGCCGGACGCGCGCGCCTCGCGCAGCTTGTCGGCCGGCCAGTCGGCGATCAGGCCCGTCATCACCGGCCCCGGCGAGATCGCGCCCACGCGGATGCCGTGCCTGAACACCTGGCGCCGCGTCGTCTGCACGAAGCAGTCGACGGCCCACTTCGAAGACGCGTAGACCGGCTCCCAGGGCGTCGGATAGTGCGCGGCCAGCGAGCTGGTGACGATGATGTCGCCCGCGCCGCGCTCGATCATGTGCGGCAGCACGTCGTGCACGTTCTTCATCACGACGTTGACGTTCAGGTGCAGCATGCGGTCGATCGCGTCGGTGCGCGCGTCGACGAGGTCGCCGCCGATGTACAGCCCGGCGTTGGCGTGCAGGATGTCCACGCGGCCGGCGAGCGCGAGCGAGCGCGGCACCAGCGACGCGCAGGCCGCCGCGTCGAGCAGGTCGATCTCCAGCGGGATCATCGCGTCGCCATGCGGCGTGCACGCGCGGCGCAGCGCGTCGGCGTCGCGGTCGACCATCACGACGCGCGCACCCGCCGCGACGAGCGCCGTCGCGCTGGCGAGGCCGATGCCCGACGCCGCGCCCGTGACCACGGCCACCCGGCCCGCGAACGGCGTCGTGGTCATGCGTGCTCCTTGATGAACAGGTCGCGGTCGGGCGCGAAGTTCGCGTGCAGCGGCAGCAGCGCGCCGCCGAGCGCGCCCGCGTCGGGGCCGACCGTGCCGGCCAGCAGCTGCGGCGCGCTCACGCCTTCCCAATTGGAGCGCCGCATCGCCTCGGACGTCGCGGCGATGAGCGCGTCCAGCAGCTCGCGCGAGAGCGCGCCGTCGATGATCACGCCGTCCAGGTCCAGCAGGCACACGGCGCCGTTGATGGCATGCGCGATCGCGGTGGCGGCCTTGTCCACCCACGCGAGCGTGACCGCGCGCCAGGGCGCCTGCAGCGCCTCGGGGCCGTCGAAGCCGGGGTCGGCGAGGCCGGCGTCGCGCCACGCCTGCTCCAGCGTGTGCAGCGAGGCGACGCTGAGCAGCTGCGGCGCCGGGCCGCGCGCGTCGGGCAGGCCCAGCGGCATCGAGCCGATCGCGCCGGCGTTGCCGGTCAGGCCGTTGCGCAGGTGGCTGTCGATCACCAGGCCGCCGCCGATGAAGGTGTCGACGAAGATGTAGAGGAAGCTGTGCATGCCGCGGCCGCGCCCGGCGACGAGCTCGGCGACGCAGGCCGCCGCCGTGTCCTTCATCGAATGCACCGGCCAGTCGCACAGGTCGGCGATGGCGTCGCGCAGGTCGAGCCGGTTCCAGCGCTCGGCCACCGCGGGCGTCACGCCCAGCAGCGCCTGCCAGCTGCTCAACGACAGCGGGGCGGCGAGGCCGACGCCCTGCAGGCGCAGTCGCGCATCGGGCCCGAGCTTGCGGCGGATCGCGCTGAAGCGCTGGCGCAGCTCGGCCAGCACCTCGTCGGGGTCGGGGAAGCGGTAGTCCAGCGACCAGCGCGCGCACGGCTGGCCGC
>DATCRO010000592.1:0-10721 GCA_036569025.1 Burkholderiaceae bacterium | reverse complement strand
TGATGGCGCCGTCGGCGAACTGCTTGCGCACCTCGACGACGACGGCACCGGCAGCGCGGCCGACGGCTTCCATGGCCATGGCGCCGAACAGATAGGGAATCAGCCCGCCGATGAAGAGGCCCAGGATGACCTTGTGGTCGGACAGGTCGAACGTGGCGTGCAGGCCGCGGCCCTCCAGGCCGTGCGTGTAGTCCGCGAACAGCACCAGCGCCGCGAGGCCGGCCGAGCCGATCGCGTAGCCCTTGGTGACGGCCTTGGTCGTGTTGCCCACGGCGTCCAGCGGGTCGGTGATGTCGCGCACGCTGTCGGGCAGCTCCGCCATCTCGGCGATGCCGCCGGCGTTGTCGGTGATCGGGCCGTATGCGTCGAGCGCGACGACGATGCCGGCCATGCTCAGCATCGACGTGGCCGCGACCGCGATGCCGTACAGGCCCGCGAGGTTGTACGACACGAAGATCGCCACGCACACCAGCAGCACCGGCCAGGCGGTGGACTTCATCGACACGCCCAGGCCCGCGATGATGTTGGTGCCGTGGCCGGTGGTCGAGGCCTGCGCCACGTGCTGCACCGGCTTGTAGTCGGTACCGGTGTAGTACTCGGTGATCCACACCAGCAGGCCGGTCAGGATCAGCCCGACGGCGCAGGCGCCGAACAGGCGCATCTGCGTGCCGGCGCCGAGCGCGTCGTCGGACATCACGGCCTTGGTGACGAACCAGAAGGCGATCAGCGAGAGCACGCCCGCCACCGCGAGGCCCTTGTACAGTGCGGGCATCACGTTCTTCATGCCCGGCGAGGCCTTGACCGCGAAGCAGCCGATGATGGACGCGACGATCGACACGCCGCCCAGCATCAGCGGGTACACGACCGCGGACAGCGCGTTGCCGGCCATCATCAGCGCGCCCAGCGTCATCGTGGCGATCAGCGTGACGGCGTAGGTCTCGAACAGGTCGGCGGCCATGCCGGCGCAGTCGCCGACGTTGTCGCCCACGTTGTCGGCGATCACGGCCGGGTTGCGCGGGTCGTCCTCGGGGATGCCGGCCTCGACCTTGCCCACCAGGTCGGCGCCGACGTCGGCGCCCTTGGTGAAGATGCCGCCGCCCAGTCGCGCGAAGATCGAGATCAGCGACGAGCCGAACGCGAAGCCCAGCAGCGGCTTGAGGGTGGCCGCGTCGGCCGCGGTGCCGCCGCTGATGAACCAGTAGAACAGGCCCACGCCCAGCAGGCCCAGGCCGACCACCAGCATGCCGGTGATGGCGCCGCCCTTGAACGCGACGTTCAGGGCCGGGCCGATGCCGTGGGTGGCCGCCTGCGCGGTGCGCACGTTCGCGCGCACGGAGACGTTCATGCCGATGAAGCCGCAGGCGCCCGACAGCACGGCGCCCAGCACGTAGCCACCGGCGGTCTTGGCGCCGAGGAAGTACGCAATGATGATCGCCAGCACGACCCCGACGATGGCGATCGTGCGGTACTGGCGCGACAGGTAGGCTGCAGCTCCTTGCTGGACGGCTGCCGCGATCTCCTGCATGCGGGCATTGCCGGCGTCCTGCTTCAGGATCCAGGCGCGCTGGAAGAACCCGTAGAGCACGGCCAGTACGCCGCAGGCGAGCGCGATTTCGAGCGCCAGAGTCGTTGACATGAAAAGTGATCTCCTTCCCGTTGTGTGGATCGGATGCGCCTCACTGCGTGGTTCGGCTTACGTCTTCAGTCAATCTTGCAGGCAAGGTCGCCGGGCGATCCTAGCGGTCGCTCACGTCGCTCCGACATGGTGTTTTCCTCGGTGGCGCAACTCTTGCTGACCGACGTGTCAGCTTCGTGGCTGTACCAGGGCGGTACCGCCGACCCCGTAGAATCCGGGTATTCCCGCGACCCTGCCTCAAAATAGAGCATCATGAGCCTGCACCTCGTTTCCCCCGGCGCCAAGGCGCCCGAAGAATTCAACGTGATCATCGAGATCCCGATGAACGCCGACCCGATCAAGTACGAAGTGGACAAGGAGAGCGGCGCGCTGTTCGTCGACCGCTTCATGACCACGGCCATGCACTACCCGTGCAACTACGGCTACGTGCCCAAGACGCTGTCGGACGACGGCGACCCGGTCGACGTGCTGGTCATCACCCCGTTCCCGCTGACGCCGGGCGTGGTCGTCACCTGCCGCGCGATCGGCGTGCTGAAGATGGACGACGAGGCGGGCGGCGACGCCAAGCTGCTGGCGGTGCCCACCACCAAGATCCTGCCGATGTACTCGCACTGGACCAAGCCGGAGGACATCAACCAGATGCGCCTGAACGCGATCCAGCACTTCTTCGAGCACTACAAGGACCTCGAGCCGAACAAGTGGGTCAAGGTCAAGGGCTGGGAAGGCCCGGACGCCGCCAAGGCCGAGATCACCTCGGGCATCCAGGCCTACGAGGCCGAGCAGGCGAAGAAGGCCGGCAAGTAAGCCTGGCCCTGCGCTGGAAGAGCACGAAGCCCTCCGCGCGAGGGCTTCGCCGTTTCCGGGGACTCAATCCAGGCCGTGCAGGCGGCGGATCAGGCCGATCGGGTCGAAGACGTGCAGGGCGACGACGATGGCGGCGAGCACGGCGATCGCGAGGACGAGGCGCAGGGCGCGGGACTTGTTCATGGGATTTCCTTGGCGGTCAAAGGGAATTTCAGGCGAGGGCGAGTGATTGCCGCACCGTCCAGCGCGAGGCGCGCAACGCCGGCGCCAGGCTGGCCGCGACCGCGCCGGCCAGCAGCGCGGGCAGCAGCAGCGCGACGGCGCCGGGGTACAGGCGAGGTGCCAGCTCCTGCGCGGCGATCGAGGCGAGCACGCGCGCGACGACGGCCGACAGCGGCAGCGCCAGGACGACCGCCGCGGCCCAGCTCGCCACGCCGATCACGGCGCCCTCGGCCAGCACGACGCGCAGCGCCAGCCCGCGGCTCGCGCCGAGCGCGCGCAGCACGCCGAACTCGCGCGTGCGCTCGGCCGTGGCCACCGACAGCGCCGAGGCCAGGCCCAGCAGGCCGACCACCGCCATCAGCAGCGCGATGAACCCGAGCGCGGCCACGAGGATGGCCACGTGCCCGCCCTGGGCCGCCGCGAAGCGGCGCGCGGTGATCGCGCCGCGCGGCGCGATGCCCGCGCGCGCCAGGGCCTGCGTGATCGCGGCCTGCGCGGGGCGGTCGGCGTCGCGTTCGCGCAGCGCGACGCGCAGCACGCCCGTGGCGTCGCCGCCCGCGACCCGCGCGAACGTGGACGGGCTCACGTAGGCCGCGCCGGGCGTCAGCGTCTCGTCGATGACGCCCACCAGGCGGAGTGCGACCGGCCGGTGCGCGATCGACAGCGTGACCGTGTCGCCCACCCGCGCGTCATGGAACGCGACCGCGCGGGCCATCGTGTTGAGCACGACGACGCCGTCGTCGCCGGCCTTCAGCCAGCGGCCTTGCACGAGTCGCGGCGCGATCATCGCCGTGGCCGCCGGCGCCGCGCGCAGCGTGAAACCGCCGTGGCCGCCGTCGGGGTAGGTGTGCACGACCTCCACGCCGTCGCTGGCCGCCGCGGCGCCTGCCGCGTCCCAGGATTCGACGGCCCGCACGTCGGGCAGCGGGCGCAGCAGCGCGGCGACCCGGTCGGGCCCGGCCTGCGGCGGCAGCGCGAGCTCGAGGTCCCAGCGCCGCTGCTGCGCGGCGCGCGCGACGTCGTCCGTCCAGGCCGCGCGAACGGCCAGCGTCGTCTCGAGCATCGCCCCCGCGCACGCCAGCAATCCCAGCGTCAGCACGAGCCGGGTGCGGCGGCGCAGCGCGTTGCGCAGGGCCAGCGTCGGCGCGAGCGAGCCCAGGTTGATGCGCGCGACGGCCTGCGCGAACGCCGAGTGCGCGGGCGCCGCGCCGTGGTCGTCGAGCGCGGCGCGCACGCTGCGGCGGGCGGCGGCCAGCACCGGCCCCAGCGCGGCCAGCGTGGGCAGCGCGATGCCGGGCACGGCGAGCGCCGCGACCAGGGCCGTGGGCGGCGTGGGATCCTGCAGGCGCAGGTTGAGCAGTTGCGAGATCGCCTGGACGAACGCGTTGCCGGCCGCGACGCCCGCGGGCAGTCCGATGGCCATCGCGACCGCGCCGAGCGTCGCGACCAGCGCGAGCGTGGTGCCCGCGACCTGGCGCGTGCGCGCGCCGATGGCCTTCATGATCGCGATCTGGCGCACCTGCTGCGCGAGCCACGCGCCGATGACGGTGGCGCACAGCACAGCGCCCAGCACCAGCGCGAGGGCGCTGAAGCCGGTCAGCATCGCGAGGATCGCGTTCATCTGGCCCTGGTGCGGATGGCGGCCCGGCGCCGGGATGCGGATCTGTTCGACGGCGCAGCCCTGCGTCGCGAGCCAGGCGGACAGGCGGCGCATCGCGCGCTCGATCGCGGCCGCGTCGCCGGCGTCGCGCGCCACCACGATCTTCAGCAGCGTCATGGGCACCGCCTCGCCCCAGGCTGCGAGCGTGCGCGGCGTGACGTAACCGTAGACGGTCTGTTCCTGGCCGGCCGGCGCGACGCCCGGGTCGTGGACGGTGCCCGCGAGCGGCACGACGCGCCGGCCGCCGTGCCGCAGCTCGAGCGCGATCGTGCTGCCGATCGCGTGGCGCGTGAGCGGCAGCGCGCTGCGTTCGACCAGCAGCGTGCCGTCGGCCGGCGGCCACGCGCCCGCCTCGGGGTGCACGGTGTTGATCGACAGCGTGGCGAGGTCGGGCACGACGAACAGCAGCAGCGGCGCCTGCTCGCCCGGCGCGAACTCGATGCGGCCGCGCAGCGTGGCCGCGGCGTCCGCCTGCGCGACTTCGGGGCGGTGGCGGATGCGATCGAGCAGCGCGTCGTCCGGCGGCGCCGACAGCTCCAGCTGCGCGGAGGCCGGGTTGGAGCTCACGTAGCTGAGCGGCACCTCGCGCCGCAGCACCGCGCCGGCGACCGCCATCGTCGCGAGCGCGGCGACGCTGGCCGCAACCGCGACGACGATCAGCGCCAGCCGACCGCGTGCTGCAACGGCGTCGCGCCACAGCTTGATCCAGCGCGGCGCGATCATGCGCGGGCCTCCGCGTGCGCGCTGGCGTGCGGCGCCGCGGGCGCGGCCGTGTCGGCCAGCACGCGGCCGTCGCGCAGCGTGACGGTGCGCGTGAAGAAGCGGCCCAGCTCGCGCTCGTGCGTCACGACGATCACCGTCTTGCCGTCGCGTGCCAGCGCGGCCAGCAGGCCCATCACCTCCAGCGCGGTGGCCGAGTCGAGATTGCCGGTGGGTTCGTCGGCGACGATCAGTGCCGGATCGTTGGCCAGCGCGCGCGCGATGGCCGCGCGCTGCTGCTGGCCGCCGGACAGCGCGGCCGGCAGCTTGTCGGCCTGGTCGGCGATGCGCAGCCGCTCCAGCAGCGCGAGGGCGCGCGGCCGGCGCTCGCGGCGCGGCCAGGTGGCGCGCAGGTCCATCGGCAGCATCACGTTCTCGGCGATGGTCAGCGTAGGCAACAGCTGGAAGAACTGGAACACGATGCCCACGCGGCGCCCGCGCCACTCGGCCAGCGCGTCCTGCGACAGCGCGTGCAGCGGCTGGCCGTCGACGACGACGCTGCCGTCGGTCGGCTGCTCGATGCCGGTCAGCAGGTGCGCGAGCGTCGTCTTGCCGCTGCCCGAGGGCCCGACGACGGCGACGCATTCGCCGGCGCGCACGTCGAGGTCGACACCATCGAGCGCGCGGAATTCGCCGGTGGCCAGGGGATGGCGGCGGGTGGCGCCACGCAGGCGCACGAGGGCAGGGGAGTCGGTGAGATGCATGAGGGAGGCGTTGCGATGCGACGAGAAGCCGAACATACTGTTCGACAGCGCGCGCCGCCCGAACAGCGCGCATCCCGTCGTTCACTACCGAACAGATCGCCGCGCGCTGTTCGACATCACCCGCCGCCGTGACCGCCGACCCTTCGCTCGACCGCCGTGCCGCCCGCTCGCGCGACCTGCTCCTGGCCGCCTTGCCCGGCCTGATTGCCGAGCGCGGCTTCGAACGCCTGACCACGCAGAACATCATCGATCGCGCCGGCGTCGGCCGGGCGACGTTCTACGCCCATTTCGAGAACAAGGAGGAACTGCTGGCCGCCAGCGTCGGCCGGCTGCGCGCCTGGCTCGAGGCCATGCGCCGGCCCGCGCCGGGCCAGCCGTTCGCCTTCATGCCGCCGTTCTTCGACCACCTGGACAGCCATCGCGCGATCTACCGCACGACCTTCGAGCGCGAGAGCGAGGTGTCCGTCGAGCGCATGATCCGCGCGATGCTGCGCGAGCTGGTGCGCGCCGAGCTCGTCGCGCAACGCGGCGGCCGGCGCGACGACGCGGCCATCGAGCTGGCGACGCAGTTCGTCGTGAGCACCTTCTGGTCGGTGACCGTGTGGTGGCTCGGCGGCGGCATCGACCGCACGCCGGCCGAGATCAACGCGATCTTTGTTCGCCTGGCGCAGCCGGGGCTGGAGCTGGCGCTGGCGACGCCGGCCTGAACGGCGAGCGGTCGTCGAGCTCGCTCAGGTACTCGTCGATCGCGCCGCCTTCCTGCTTCAGGTGGGCGCCGATGGCGCGCGCGAACTCGGGCTCGGCGATCCAGTGCGCCGACTGCGTGCGCGCCGGCATGAGGCCGCGCGCCATCTTGTGCTCGCCCTGCGCGCCGCCCTCGAAGCGGCGGATCCTGTTCTCGATGCACCACTGCAGCGGCTGGTAGTAGCAGGCCTCGAAGTGCACGTGCGGGACGGGCTCGAGCGCGCCCCAGTAGCGGCCGAACGCGGCGCCGGCCGCGCGGTCGACGGCGATCAGCGAGCACGCGACGCGCTTGCCCTCGCGCGAGGCGACGAACAGCACCCAGTTGTCCGGCATCGACTCGTGCATCGCGGTGAAGAACTCGCGCGTCAGGTAGGGCGTCGAGAAATGCTGGGCGTAGGTGTTGCGGTAGCAGGCGTGGAAGAAGTCCCAGTCCGCGCCGGTCATCTGCGCGCCTTCGATCGTCTCGAACGTGACGCCCGCCTCGGCGACGTAGCGCCGCTCCTGTGCGATCTTCTTGCGCTTGTCGCGCTGCAGGTCGGCCAGGAACTCGGAAAAGCCGGCGTAGGGCTGCACGACGGACGCGGACTGGTCATCGGAAGGTGCGCCGTCGTGCCGGTTGTGCCAGTGGAACTGCACGCCCTGGCGCATCATCCAGCCGGCCCCGCGCGCCGCGTCGTAGTCCGCATCGTCGCCGAACAGCAGGTGCACCGACGAACAGCCCGTCTCGCGCGCCAGCGCGCCGAGCGCGCGCAACAGCAGCGCGCGCGCGGGGGCGTCACGCGCGAGCAGGCGCGAGCCCGGGACGGGCGTGAAAGGCACCGCGACCAGCAGCTTCGGGTAGTACGGCACCCCGTATCGGCGGTAGGCGTCGGCCCAGGCCCAGTCGAACACGTACTCGCCGTACGAATGCGTCTTGAGATACGCGGCCGCGGCGGCCACGAGCGTGCCGCCCGCCCGTTCGCGCACGACCAGCGTCGCCGGTTCCCAGCCGGTGTCGCCGCCCACGCTGCCCGAGGTCTCCATCGCCCGCAGGTACGCGTGGGACATGAACGGCGTGGGCCGGGCCTGCGCGGACAGCAGTTCGTCCCACTCGTGCGCCCCGACCGCACCGACGCCGGGGTGAACCTCGATGACATAATCGTTTTCAGTCAACGCGCTTCCAGTGCTTCCAGTCATGTCCGAGCCAGATTCCGTGCGGGTCGCACTGCTCCAGATCAACCCGACCGTCGGCGATCTCGACGGCAATGCGCGCCTGATCGCCGATGCCGCGCGCGCCGCCTGGCAGCAGGGCGCCCGCGTCGCGCTCGCGCCCGAACTGGCGCTGTGCGGCTACCCGCCCGAGGATCTCCTGCTGCGCCCGGCGTTCCTGCAGGCCAACGCCGCGGCGCTCGAGGCGCTGGCGCACTCGCTGGCCGATTGCGAGGGGCTGCATCTGGTGGTCGGTCATCCGTGGGACGGCGGGGCCGCGGGTCATGGCGACGATGTTAGGTCGAAGTCCGTGAGCGTGCCGCGCGTGTTCAACGCGGCCTCGGTGCTCGCGGGGGGACGCGTCGCGGGCACCTACTGCAAGCGCGAGCTGCCCAACTACCAGGTGTTCGACGAGCGCCGCTACTTCGTCTCGGGCCGCGACGCCGGCCTCTCGCCGGTCGTTTTCGAGTCCGGCGGCACGAAGTTCGGCGTGCTGGTGTGCGAGGACGCCTGGTTCCACGAGCCTGCGCTGCTGGCCAGGCACGCTGGCGCGCAGGTGCTGTGCGTCATCAACGCCTCGCCGTTCCACCTGGGCAAGCCGGCCGACCGCGAGGCGCAGATGGCGCACCGCGCCCGCGCCACGGGCCTGCCGCTGCTGTACGCGCACATGACGGGCGGCCAGGACGAGGTGGTGTTCGACGGCGGCTCGTTCGCGCTCGACGAGCACGGCGAGGTCGTCGCGCGCGCCGCGCTGTTCGATGCCGGCACGCTGATGGTCGACGTCGCGCCCGGCCGCGCGCCGGCGCCGGCCGCCGGCAGCGCCGTCGTGCCGCTGCCCGAGCCCGAGGCGCAGGCCTGGGCCGCGCTGGTCACCGGCGTGCGCGACTACATTGGCAAGAACGGTTTCCCGAGCGTGCTCATCGGCCTGTCGGGCGGCATCGACTCCGCGCTGGTGCTCGCCATCGCCGTCGACGCGCTCGGCACCGACAAGGTGCGCACCGTGATGATGCCCTCGCCCTACACGGCCGACATCTCGTGGATCGACGCGCGCGACATGGCCGAGCGCCTGGGCGTGCGCCACGACGAGATCGCCATCGCGCCGATGTTCGACGCCTTCCGCCACGCGCTGGCGCCGCAGTTCGCCGGCCTGGCCGAGGACACCACCGAGGAGAACATCCAGGCCCGCGTGCGCGGCACCCTGCTGATGGCGCTGTCGAACAAGACCGGCGCGATCGTGCTGACCACCGGCAACAAGAGCGAGATGGCCACCGGCTACTGCACGCTGTACGGCGACATGGCCGGCGGCTTCGCGGTCATCAAGGATGTCGCCAAGACGCTGGTCTACCGCCTGGCCGAGTGGAAGAACCGCCAGCCCACGCGCCGCGCGGACGGCAGCGTGGGCCCGGTCATCCCCGAGCGCATCATCACGCGGCCGCCCTCGGCCGAGCTGCGCCCCGACCAGACCGACCAGGACAGCCTGCCGCCCTACGAGATCCTCGACGCGATCCTGGCCGCGTACATGGAGGAGAACGTCGCGATCGACGACATCGTCGCCGCCGGCTTCGAACGCACCGATGTGGAGCGCGTCACGCGCCTGATCAAGATCAACGAGTACAAGCGCCGGCAGTCGCCGGTGGGCATCCGCATCACGCACCGCGGTTTCGGGCGTGACTGGCGCTATCCCATCACCTCGCGCTTCCGTGCTTAAATCGATTCATCCGTCCTTCACGCCTTCAACCCTCCGGAGCCCACCATGAAACAGATCACCGCCATCATCAAGCCGTTCAAGCTCGAGGAAGTGCGCGAGGCGCTCGGCGAGGTCGGCGTGTCCGGCCTGACGGTCACCGAGGTCAAGGGCTTCGGCCGCCAGAAGGGCCACACCGAGCTGTACCGCGGCGCGGAGTACGTGGTCGACTTCCTGCCCAAGGTCAAGGTGGAGGTGGTCGTCAAGGAAAGCGACGTCGACCGCGCGATCGAGGCCATCGTCAAGGCGGCCAAGACGGGCAAGATCGGCGACGGCAAGATCTTCGTGACCGCGGTCGAGCAGGTCGTGCGCATCCGTACCGGCGAGACCGACGAGTCGGCGGTCTGAACGCCGGATCCTGCGACTGCGCGCAGGATGACGAAGCCGGGGGTGGCCGCGCACGGCTGCCCCGGGTTGCGCCTTCAGACGGGATTGAAGTCCTTGCCCGCCGGGCTCGCCTGTGCCTCGTCGCGCAGCGTCTGCAGCAGGCGCCGCGCGTCGGTGTCCACGCGCAGGCGGTTCACCTGGGCGGCGTCGACGAAGCCGGCGTCGCGCGTGTGCGCGAGCATCTCCAGCAGCGGACGGTAGAAGCCGGCGGCGTCCAGCAGGCCGATCGGGCGCGCGTGGTAGCCCAGTTGCTGCCACGTCCAGGCCTCGAACAGCTCCTCCAGCGTGCCCAGGCCGCCGGGCAGGGCGACGAAGGCGTCGGCCGCCTGCGCCATCTGCAGCTTGCGCTCGTGCATGGTGTCGACCACGCGCAGTTCCTGGATGCCGCGATGGCCCAGCTCGCGCGCGACCAGCCGCCGCGGTATGACGCCCAGCACCTGGCCGCCGGCGGCCAGCGTGGCGTCGGCCACCGCCCCCATCAGGCCCGCATGGCCGCCGCCGTAGACCAGCCGGTGGCCGCCCTCGCCGAGGGCCGTGCCGAGCGCGCGCGCGGCCTCGGCATAGCGCGGGTCGTCGCCGTTGCGCGAGCCGCAATAGACACAGAGCGAGAACATCGGGCGATTGTCGCCGGGGGGCGTCATTGCGGCAGCGGCGCGCAAGGCCGCGCCGTGACGATGGCCGTGCCGCACAGCGCGTCGTGCCAGAACTGGCGCCGCGGGTGGAGCAGGGCGGCGAGCGCGTACAGCACGATCCAGCCCGCGACGAGTCCGAAGATGGCCCAGGCGCTGGGCAGCTTCAGCGCGGCGGCCAGGGCCAGCGGTGGCAGGAACCACGCATAGGAGGCCAGGTAGCGGGCAAGGGCGCGGCGGGGCG
>DATCRO010000591.1:0-3050 GCA_036569025.1 Burkholderiaceae bacterium | reverse complement strand
AGGCCACGACGTTGTACGTGTTCTTGGAGTTGCCCACCATCTGGCTGCCGTCGGTGACCTTGCCGTCGGTGTACGTGTAGTTCAGCTCGCCGCCGACCACGCCGAAGGTCTGCTGCCAGCCCAGCTCGATGCCCTTGTTGGTCGCGCCCACGTTGGTCGGCACCGACAGCGTGTACGTCGCGATCAGCGGCGGCTGGCCAGGCAGCGTGTGGCTGCGGTCGACGTAGTCGCGCTTGATGTTGCCGTAGGCCACGTACGACGACATGTCCATGTAGAACAGGCCGACCGACAGCAGCGCCCTGGGCGCGTAGTACCACTCGAGCGACAGGTCGGAGTTCGTCGACAGGATCGGCTTGAGGTCGGGGTTGCCGCCCGAGCCGGTGTGCAGGTTGTCGTCGAGGTTGACCGCGCTCACGAGCGCGCCGTAGTCGGGCCGCGACATCACCCGTGCCATCGACGCGCGCGCCACCAGGTCCTTCGTGACGTCGAAGCGCAGGTTGGCGCTCGGGAGCACGTTGGTGAAGGTGTGCTCGGTGGTCACCGGCACGAACTCGCCGTTCTGGTTGTTCACGCCCTGCGGCGTCTGGTCGGGGTACAGGTCGGCCGGCAGGTTCGAGGTCGAGGATTCATGCGTGCGCACCAGCCGCACGCCCACGTTGCCGCGCCACTTGGAGCCGACCAGGTTGGCCATCGCGTAGGCGGCGGTGTCGCGTTCCTTCAGGCGCATCTCGCCGCTCCACACCTCGCTGGTGTCGGACGGCTGCAGGGGGTCGTACTGGTTGGCCCAGTTCAGGACGTCGCCGCGGCTCAGCTGCCAGACGTCCTTGAGGATGTCGCCGCCCAGGCCGTTGCCGAAATTGCCCGGATAGGTCTGGCCCGACCAGTTGGGCAGCGGCGCGTTGGTGGTGCCGTCGCACACCGAGCAGCCCGAGGCCTGCGGCAGTTCGACGTCACGCGAGTGGTTCGCGAAGCGCGCACCGAACTTCAGCGAGTCGAACACGCCCGCGTCGAGCGCGAGGTCGGCGTCGATCTGGCCGTAGTTCTCCTTGTCCTCGGTCTGCACCTTCGAGCCCCACGCCGCGCCGGTGGTGACGTTGGCCGCGCTGAAGTGCGCCGGATCGCCGCCCGGGAAGGCCACCGTGGCGATGCCCGAGCCATTGAACTGGTAGCTCATGCCGGAATTGAGGAAGTCGGCCTCGTAGCCGATGTCGCGCGGCGTGCGGCCCTCGCCCTTGGTCGTGCCGACCAGGCCGTTGAGCTTGAGCATGTCGGTCACGCGCCATTGGGCGCCGAGATCGAGGTAGCTGCTCGTGGCGCTCGCGCCCGGGCGGTAGATCTGGTCGACGGTGGCCGGCGCCTCGGCCCACAGGTTCGGATCCTGCGTGGCGCTGGGCACGGGGTAGGACGACTTGTCGAAGGTGGCCTGCACCAGCGTGCCGTTGACCACCTTGTAGCTGCTCGGCACGATGCCGATCATCAGGTTGTTCAGCGGCTGGTTGTAGAAACTGCGGTTGTAGTTGGATGCGGCCAGGTGCGAGTAGAAGCCGTTCAGGTCGAGCGTGAGGTCCTGCATCGGCTTGAGCTGCAGGTCGACCAGGCCGCCCTGGCGCTTGCGCGTCTGCTCGAACAGCGCGGAGTTGATGCCGGAGGGCGCGTTGACGTTGGCCAGGTCCGGATGCGCCACCGCCGCGGCCCAGATCGGGTCGATCGCGCCGTAGCCGAAGATCTCCTGGCCGTCGCGGCGCTCGTGGCGGGTCTCGCTGAACACCTGCAGCAGCGCGCCGAACGTCGAGGCCTCGTTCTTCCATGCGACGAGCGCGTTGGCCTGCGGGTCCGTCCTGGCGGGCAGGTCGCTGTAGATCGCCTGGATCGAGCCCTCGACGGTCAGCTGCTTCTTGAAGTCGAGCGGCCGGCGCGTGATCATGTCGACGGCGCCGGCGACGCCACCTTCGACGAGGTCGGCCGTCGCGCTCTTGTGGACGACGGCGCTGCCCAGGATCTCGGACGGCATCAGCGCGTAGCTGACGCTGCGGCCCAGCGAGCCGCCTTCCTGGTCGAGGACGAACCAGTCGCCCGACGAGATCATGTGGCCGTTGACCAGCGTCTGCGTCAGGCTCGGGCTGGTGCCGCGGATCGACACGCGGTCGTTCTCCGAGAAGCCGCCTTCGCCGCCGGCCGAGGACGCGATGTTGACGCCCGGCACGCGCTGCAGCGCGTCGGCGACGTTCTTGTCCGGGAGCTTGCCGATATCGTCGGCCGTGACCACCTCGACCACCGAGTCGGCATTGCGCTTCTGCGCGAGCGAGCGTTCGAGCGAGGCGCGCAGCCCGGTCACCTCGACGCGTTGGACGTCCTCCTTGGCGGCGGCCGGCGCGGACGCGGCCGAGGCCGGCGCCGCGGCGGCGTCGGCGGCTTGGGCGAGAACCTGCGCCGGCGCGAGGGCGCCGAGCAGGGCCAGGGCCGCGGCGGCGGCGATCGGATGACGTTGGAGCTTCATGCGCCTGTTTCCCTCAAATCAAATGAGTTGATTTAATGAGAGGATGATACGAGGTCGACCTGGGCGCGTATCGCTGGTTTTCACTGAGAATTGGCGCCGCGCATGCCGCAGGGCTCGCCGTTCGGTGCGCGCATCGCGTGCCGATCGGCGAATTGCTCGGGCGACCCCGCCGCCACCGCCTGGCACCGCAGGTGATCCGGAGCTTGCGGCGTCTCGGCTGGGGGAACATGCGTCGCGGCAGATCGCCCACGCGACTCGCCGGCGACGTCGCGCGCCTCGTCAGCCGCGCGGTCGGGCCGGGTCCGGGTCGTGAGGCGGCCGCAGCGCGCGTCGTGGATCGCGACGGCGCGGCGGGAGCGTGCCCCCGATCGCACGCCGCCGCGCCCGACTCACCACTGATAGACCTGGAACGTCTTCTCGGTCACGGCCGCCGGAATGTCTTCCAGGAATTCGCGGTGGTCGGGAAAGTTGAGCACGCTGCGTTCGAGCAGATGGTCGAGCCCGTCCAGGTCGTACTGCGCTTCCTGCGCAGTCGGCGCGCGCAGGTCGGCGT
>DATCRO010000590.1:0-3004 GCA_036569025.1 Burkholderiaceae bacterium | reverse complement strand
GAGCAGGCCTTGCGCAGCGGCCAGGCGGGAGCGGTCGTCGCGTGGACGCCGGCCAGCCTCAAGGGCGAGGCGCTGCGTCGGCTGCAACTGGCCGCGCAGTCGCACGACGGCCCGGCCTTCGTGCTGCGCGCCGCCGCGGCGGCCGCCCAGCCCAGCCCGGCGCCGCTGCGCCTGGCGCTCGCCGGCGCGGGTCCCGACGCGATGGCCGTGCACGTGCTCAAGCGCCGTGGCCCGGCGCTGGAGGAGCCGGTGCTGCTCGCGCTGCCGCCGGTGCTCTCGCGCGCCGCGCGCCAGCGCGCGCTCACGCCCCGGCGCACGCGCGCGACGGTGCGGGCCCTGTCCACGATCGCCTGATGGAACGTCCATCATGCTGTGGATTGGCATTCACCTGCCGGCGTTGTCGCTGGAATCCTTCGTCGCCACGCTGGCGCCGGAGCTGCCGGCCGGCGAGCAACTGGTCGACGACCTCGGCGACCTCGACGACATCGACCTCGTCGGCCCGGTCGCGCTGATCGCGCAGCACCGCATCGTCGCGGCCAACGACGCGGCGCGCGCGTGCGGCGTGCGGCCCGGCCAGAAGCGGGCCACCGCGCTCGGGCTGGCGCCGCAGCTGCGCCTGGGCGAGGCCGACCCGGGGCGCGACGAGGCCGCGCTGATGGCCGTCGCCCACGTGCTGATGGGCTTCACGCCCAGCGTCTCGTTCGGCGGCGACCACGTGGTGCTGGCCGAGGTGCAGGCCAGCCTGCGCTACTTCGGCGGGCTGCCGAGCCTCATCGAGCGGCTGCGCGCCGAGCTCGCACCGCTGGGCCACGTGCTGCGCCTGGCCTGCGCGCCCACGCCGCAGGGCGCGCAATGGATGGCCGTGGGTGGCGACGACCCGGGCTTCGTCGACGACAAGGTGCGCTGGCGCGCGCGCGTCGGTGCCGTGCCCGTCGATCGCATGGCCGCGGCCGCGCCGCACCTGGCCGCGCTCGGCACGCTGGGCCTGGCCACCGCCGCCGACCTGTGGCGGCAGCCGCGCGCCGGCCTCACGCGCCGCTTCGGCGGCCAACTGCTGGCCGACATCGACCGCGCGCTCGGCGACCAGCCCGACCCGCGCACCCCGCTGCAGCCCGCGCCCGTCTTCGACAGCCGGCTGGAGCTGTTCATGCGCGCCGACGACAGCGCCGCGCTGCTCACCGGCGCCGCGGTGCTGCTCAATCGCCTCACCGCCTGGGCCACCGCGCACCACGGCCTGGTCGGCGCGTTCGAGCTGCGGCTGCATCACGAGAGCCGGCGCAGGATGATCGAGGATCCGTCGCTGCGCACCACGAAGCTGGACATCGGCCTGGGCGAGCCGGTGGCCGACACCGCGCACCTGCACTCGCTGCTGCGCGAGCGGCTGCAGCGCCTGCCGCTGGCCTTCTCGGTGATCGAGATGAGCCTGCACTGCCACTCGATCACGCCCGGCGCGCCGCCCAACACCGAGCTGTTCCCGTCGGCCGCCAGCGTCGGCGAGGGCTGGAACCGGCTGCTCGAGCGCTTCGAGGCGCGGCTCGGCGCGCACAACATCCAGCGCCTGCAACCGGTGGCCGACCATCGCCCCGAACGCGCCACCGCCGTGCGCGCGGCCGGCGACGCCGCACCGTCGCGCGCTCGCGCGGCCGGCATGCCGCTGAACCTGGCCCCGCCCGTGAACGCGGCCGCCGCGGCCTCGGGCGACCCGGCGCACTGGCCGCGCCTGAGGCGTCCGGTGTGGCTGCTGCGCCAGCCGCAGCCGCTGCGCGACGAGGCCGGCACGCCGCTGCTCGCCGGCAAGCCGCTGTGGCTGGTCGCCGGCCCCGAGCGCATCGAGTCCGGCTGGTGGGACGGTGGCTACGCGGCACGCGACTACTTCATCGCGCAGGACCACGAAGGCGCGCTGCTGTGGGTCTACCGCTTCCGGCATGCGCCGGAGGTCGACCAGACGGGGTGGTTCCTGCAGGGGCGGTTCGGGTAGCGCCATCGCAGGCGTGCCAGCCACCGGGGTCCGGCGTCCAAGGCCTTCGAACGATCACGGCAACGCATACGCCTTCAACCTGCGATGCCCATCGCTGCCCGTCGCCTCCAGCAGCACCAGCTTGCGCGACGCCAGCACCCACGTGCGCCCGTCGAAGCCGTCGCCGAGGTCGACCTGCGCGATCTCGCGTTGCAGCGCCAGGTTGACGACGTGCAGTTGCGTGTCGTCGGCCGACACGGCGATGGTGCCGTCGATGGACGGCTGCGCGCGTTGCAGCGGCGCGGAGCGGTCGGTGCGCGGGGCGATCGATGCGCCGCTCCACCAGACGAGGCGCGCCATGCCGGGCAGCGGGCCGCAGGTGCTGCCGCGTTGCGAGCCGAACGGGCCGGCGCGCCAGTCGTAGCCGATGGCGATCGGCGTGCCGTGCGCGTCCTGGCAGGGCGCGGGGGGCGTCGAGGCCGGGCCGGCGGGATCGTCGCCGAAGGCGGCCAGCGTCGTCGCGGCTTCGCGCAGGCGCTTGCCATTGGCGTCGTAGTCGGCGATGACGACGTCGCGCGCCGGCGACGTCCAGGCCACCCGCGCGACATCGCCGCGCACCGGCAGCAGCGTGGCCGTCCAGCCCGGGCGGCGTTCGACGACGCGGCGGCGCGCCGGGTCAGTGGCGGCGGCCAGCGGGCGCCACGTGAGCGTGTCGCCGCCGGCGTTGAGAAAGCCCGTGCCGGCAGGCGTCACGACGCTGCAGACGTTCTTCGAACGCGGCGTGGGCAGCGCCGTGGACGTCGTGCCCGTGACGGGATCGAGCTTGGCGACCTGCGTGCCCTGGTCGAGCCACAGGCCGCCGTCGCGGGTGGCGAACACGGAGGCATCGCGCGCGGCGCCGGCGCACGGTGCCGACGTCGCGAGCTGCGTCGGCTCGGTGCCCAGATCGCGCGTCCACAGCGGCTTGAGCACGCGGTCGGCACGCGCCGGCGTGCGGGCGCCCGGCGTCTCGCCCGGCTCGCGGCAGACGCCTGTCGTCCAGGCACG
>DATCRO010000589.1:0-2937 GCA_036569025.1 Burkholderiaceae bacterium | reverse complement strand
CGTCCCGGACCGCCATGAACGCAGACGCGCATCCCACCGTGCCGGCCCCGCTCCACGAGGCGTACCAGGCCATGCTCGCCGCGGCGGACCCGCGCCGGGTGCTGGCGCGCCACCTGCCGCCGCCGCCGGCAGGGCGCACCGTCGTGGTCGGCCTGGGCAAGGCGGCGGCCGCGATGGCGCAGGCCGTGGAATCGCAATGGACGGGGCCGCTCGAAGGCGTGGTCGTCGTGCCCGAGGGCGCGGCCTTGCCGCTTGCGCGCCTGCGCATCGTCGAGTCCAGCCACCCCGTGCCGGATGAGCGCAGCGTGCGCGGCGCGCGGGCGCTGCTCGACGCCGTGCAGGGGTTGGGGCCGGACGATCTGGTGCTGGCGCTGGTCTCCGGCGGTGGTTCCGCCCTGTGCGCCTGGCCCGTCGACGGCGTCTCGCTGCAGGACAAGCAGGCCTTGACGCGCGCATTGCTGGCCAGCGGCGCATCCATCCACGAGATGAACCTCGTGCGCGCGCAGCTGTCGGCCATCAAGGGCGGCCGACTGGCGGCCGCGGCGTGGCCGGCGCGGGTGGCCACGCTCCTGATCTCCGACATCCCCGGCGACGACCCGTCGCTCGTGGCATCGGGCCCGACGCTGGGCACGGCCGGCACGCGCGCCGATGCCCACGAGGTCCTGCGGCGCCACGGGATTGCGCCGGGCCCCGCCATTGCGCAGGCACTGTCGGGCGACGCGAATCCCGCCATCCAACCGGACGACCCGCGGCTGTCGCGCAACACGTGCATCGTGGTGGCCAGCGCCTGGGACGGCTTGCAGGCCGCGTCGCAGGCCGTGCGAGCGCGCGGGCTGGCCTGCCATGTGCTGGGCGACGCACTCGAGGGCGAGACACGCGACCTGGCGATCGCGCATGCCGGCATCGTCGACGCCATCCTGCGCCACGGCCAGCCATTCGAGGCCCCCTGCATGCTGTTGTCCGGCGGGGAAGCCACGGTCACGCTGCGCGGCAACGGGCGCGGCGGCCGCAACACCGAGTTCGCGCTGGCGTTCGGGCTGGCGGTGGAGCGCTCGGGCTCGGCGCCGCACGTGCACCTGCTGTCGGCGGGCACCGATGGCCTCGACGGCCGGGCCGGCGCGGCCGGCGCATGGCTGGCCCCGGACACGCTGGGACGCGCCCGCGCGCTGGGCCTGTCTCCGCGCGACCATCTCGATCGCAATGACAGCGCCAGCCTCTTCGACCGGATCGACGGCCTGGTCCGCACGGGGCCCACGCACACCAACATCAACGACTTCCGCGCGATCCTGATAGCGCCATGACGGCGCCCGCAGGACAGCCACGACCCACTAGAGTTCAGGGCTCCGCACCGCCCTTGAAGGAAACGCATGCGCCCGATGCCCTCTCTTGCCGCCACCCTGTCGGCGCTTGCCGCCGCCGCGGCCGTCCACGCCGAGCCCATCGGCGACGTCAACACCGCATTCCAGTGGATCGGGCCCGACCACAAGATCGTCGTCGAGGCCTACGACGACCCGAAGGTGGCGGGCGTGACCTGCTACGTGTCGCGCGCCAAGACGGGCGGCATCAAGGGCGCGCTGGGCGTCGCCGAGGACAAGGCCGAGGCCTCGATCGCGTGCCGGCAGGTCGGGCCCGTCAGCGTCGCCAAGCCGCTGCCGCAGCAGGAGGAGGTCTTCAGCGAGCGCATCAGCCTCGTGTTCAAGCGGCTGCGCATCGTGCGCATGGTCGACCGCCAGCGCAACACGCTCGTCTACCTGACCTACTCGGACCGCCTGGTCGACGGGTCGCCGAAGAACTCGGTGACGGCAGTTCCGATCGACCGCGCCACGCCGATCCCGCTCAGGTAGCGGACCGGCCCAGCGCGGCGCCCAGGCGCGCGACGAGGTCGGCGACGGCGTCGCGCACGGCCTGCAGCTCGGGCCGCAGTTGCTCGTCGTCGACGAGGCGGGCGCGCTCGCCGCGCATCATCTTGTCGATGCGGTGCGCCGCGTTCTCCAGCTCGATGGCACCGAGCGCCGCGGCGGCGCCGCCCATCGAGTGGATCTCGCGGCCCGCGGCCTCGCGCGAGCTCCCGGGCGCGCCGGCGAGGAACTTGTCGACCGCGGCCAGGCCGTCGCCGTACAGGTCGACGAAGTAGCCCAGGGCCTGCATGTACAGCGCGCGCTGGCCGGCGAACAGGCTCATGCCGCGCACCACGTCGAGCGCCTCGATGCCTTCGAGCACGTCGGTGGGCTGCGGCGCGGCCCGCGGCGGCGGGGGCGCGGGCGGATCGACCGGCGCGCGCCGCGGCGCCTTGCGCGACTCGTCCAGCCAGCGCAGCATCTTGTCGTAGAGCGCCGCCGGATTCACCGGCTTGCCGATGTGGTCGTTCATGCCGGCGGCCAGGCACGCGTCGCGATCGGCACCGAACGCGCTGGCGGTCATCGCCACGATGGGCGTGGCGTCCAGGCGCGGCTCGGCGCGGATCCGGCGCGTCGCCTCCAGGCCGTCCATCTCGGGCATCTGCATGTCCATCAGGATCATGTCGAAGGCGCCGCGGCGCGCCATGTCGACCGCGGTGCGGCCGTTGTCTGCCACCTCCACCTTCAGGTCGACCAGGCGCAGCAGCTCCGTGGCGAGCTCCTGGTTGATGCGGTTGTCGTCGGCGATCAGCACGCGCGCGCCGGCATGGCGCGCCTTGAGCGCCTGTTCCGCGCCGTGGCCGTCGAGCACGGCGTCGAGCGGCGCCCCCGCGTGCGGCGGTGCGACGGCCGATTCCAGCCGGGCGGTGAACCAGAACTCGCTGCCGCGGCCCGGCTCGCTCTCGACGCCGATCTCTCCACCCATCAGCTGCGCCAGCTCGCGCGCGATCGACAGGCCCAGCCCGGTGCCCCCGAAGCGGCGGGTCGTCGAGCCGTCGGCCTGCTCGAACGGCGTGAACAGCCGCTCCTGCGCCTCGGG
>DATCRO010000588.1:0-3964 GCA_036569025.1 Burkholderiaceae bacterium | reverse complement strand
CACCAGATCGGTCGCCGCCGCGACGCGGCTCTGCAGCGCCTGCTGCTCCGCCTGGTGCACCTGGCGCCCGGCGTCCAGCACCTCGATCATCGAGACGAAGCCGCTGCGCTGGCGCGAGCGCATCAGCTCGTCGCTGCGGCGCGCGTCGGCCAGCGCCCGGGCCAGCGCCGCGGCGTGGCGCTGTTCGTCGGCGTAGGCCTCCAGCGCGTTGTCGGCGTCGTGGTAGGCCGACAGCACCGTGCCGCGCCAGGCGAGCGCGGCCTCCTTCATCTGCACGTCCGCGGTGCGGATCTGCGCCTTGAGCTTGCCGCCCTCGAAGATCGGGATCGAGACCTGCGCGCCGCCGGCCCAGAAGCGCGAGGCCCAGTCGGTCAGCGAGCTTGCGTGCACCGACTGCAGCCCGCCGAAGCCGCCGAGCGTGATCGACGGGAACAGCTGCGCCTTGGCCTGGCCCACCTTGGCGGTGGCGGCGTGCAGGTCGGCCTCGGCCTTGAGCACGTCGGGACGCCGGCGCAGCAGGTCGCCCGGCAGGCCCACCGGCACCGCGGGCGGCAGCGCGATGTCGGCCGCCGGCACTGCGTCCAGGCGCTGGGCCAGGGCCCCGGGCGGCAGCGCCAGCAGCAGCGCGAGGCCGTTCCGGGCCTGCGCGATGGCCTGCGCGATGGCTGGCAGCTGCGCCTGCGAGGCCGACAGCTGCGCCTGTTGCTGCACCGAGTCGGCCTTCGAGCCGAAGCCGTTGCGCGAGCGCGATTCGACCAGCCTGAGCAACTGCTGTTCGTCGGCGATGTCGGCCTCGACGATCTGGCGCTGGTGCTGCGCCCCGCGCAGGTTCAGGTAGGTGCGCGCGACCTCGGCCGTCAACGAGATCAGCGCGCTGCCGCGTGCCTGTTCGGCCGATTCCACGCCGGCATTGGCGGCTTCGACGCCGCGCCGCGCCTTGCCCCAGAGATCGAGCTCCCACGTCGCGTCGAAGCCGATCTGGAACAGGTCGGAGTACGGCGACGGGGCCGGCTGCTGCGGCGCGCCCGCGCCGCCCTGCGATCCGCCTTGCTGCTGCCCGCCGCCCGACAGCGCGCTGAAGAACCCGTTCTGGCTCGCGCGCTGGCGCCCGCCGATGCCCATGCCGCTGACCGATGGCCAACCCTGCGAACGGGCCGCGCCGAGCTGCGCGCGCGCCTCCTCGATGCGCAGCGCGGCCGCCTGCAGGTCGAGGTTCTGGCGCCGCGCCTCGTCGACCAGGCCGTCGAGCACGGGATCCTTGAACACCGACCACCAGCGCGTGCCGTCGTACGGCGTGGCCACCGGCTTGCCGGACAGATCGGCCGGCAAGCCGGCCAGGCTGTCGAATGCCGCGGGCGGCGTGGCGTGCGGGCGTTCGAAGTTCGGCCCCATCACGCAGCCACCCACGAGCGCCGCGCACGCCAGCGCGCTCGCGCGCGCGGGCGTCACGTGCGGGCGCGCGAGGGCGCGGGGGCGGGCGGGCTCAGTGTCCATGGGCTTCTCCGGGCGCGGGCGTCTTGAGGAAGAACGCGATGGGCGTGACGATGAGCGCCATCACGCCGAACACATGGAAGATGTCGAGGTAGCTGAGCACCTGCGCCTGCGCGTTCACCAGCTGTTCCGCGGCAGCGCGGCCGTGCTGCAGCACCTGCTGGCCGCGCGCGCCGATCGACGACAACTGCTCGCCCAGGCGTTCGTGGTGGAACTGGATGCGCCACGCGAGCTCGGTGGTGGCCGCGGCCACGCCGATCGAGCCGCCGAGATTGCGCGACAGGTTGATGATGGCCGACGCCTCGTTGTTGCGGTCCGGCGGGATGCCGACGTAGCCGGCCGTCGTCAGCGACACGAACAGGAACGGCAGGCACACGCTCTGGTAGACGCGCGACATCGACAGGTCGTAGAAGCTGATCTGCCCGTTGAGGTCGGCCGTATGGATCAGCGCGAGCCCCGTGCACACCAGCCCGAGGCCCACCAGCAGCCACGGCGGCAGCCTGGTGGCCGCGATGCCGGCCAACGGCATCATCGCGGCGGCGGCCACGCCGCCGAGCGCGAGCGTCTTGCCCGCGGCGAGCGCGTCGTACTGCAGCAGGTTCTGCGCGAACTGCGGGATCAGCTGCGTGGTGCTGAACAGGGTGATGCCCACCAGCAGCATCACCATGTTGGCCGCGCCGAACGAGCCCACCCTGAACAGCTTGACGTCGAACACCGGCTGCGGATGGAACCACTCCCAGAACACGAGGCAGACCGCCGAGCACACGAACACGATGAAGAACGCGACGATCAGGTTCGAGGCGAAGCCGTCGTCCTCCTGGAAGCGATCGAGCACGACCTGCAGGCAGCCGAAGGTCGCGGCCACGAGCAGGAAACCCAGCCAGTCGGGGATGAAGTTGCGGCGGAACTGGGCGGTATCGTCCTTGACGGCCTGCGGCTCGTCGACGAGGAACCAGATCGGCGTCAGCGCCGCGGCGCCCACCGGCAGGTTGATCAGGAAGATCCAGTGCCACGAGAAACTGTCGGTGAGCCAGCCGCCCAGCAGCGGGCCGATGGCCGGCGCCACGATGACGGTCACGCCGTAGAACGCGAAGGCCTTGGCGCGCTGCGCGGGCGCGAAGGTGTCGGCGAAGATCGACTGCTCGGTCGGCGCGAGCCCGCCGCCGCCCAGGCCCTGGAGCACGCGAAAGAAGATCATCGTGCCCAGGTTGGGCGACAGCGCGCACATGAACGAGCTGCCGGTGAACAGCGCCACGCACGTCATGTAGAACTTCTTGCGCCCGATCAGCGTCGCCAGCCAGCCGCTCACCGGCAGCACGATCGCGTTGGAGATCAGGTAGCTCGTGAGGATCCACGTCGCCTCGTCCTGGCTGGCGCCCAGGCCGCCGGCGATGTGCTTGAGCGACACGTTGGCGATGGTCGTGTCCAGCACCTCCATGAAGGTGGCCAGCGACACCACCACCGCGATCAGCCACGGGTTGTGCCTGCCCGCCGCGGAGCGCGGCAACGATGCGGACGATGCGGCGGCCACGGGCGCGCCCTCACTCGAGCGACACGCTGGGCTTGACCGACATGCCGGGCCCCACGTGGTATCGCTGCAGTTCCTGCGGATGGTCGAACACGATCTTGACCGGCACGCGCTGCGTCACCTTGACGTAGTTGCCGGTGGCGTTCTCGGCGGGCAGGGCGCTGAAGAAGCTGCCCGCGGCGCGCTGGAAGCTCTGCACGTGGCCCGCGAACTTCACGCCCGGCACGGCGTCGATCTCCATGGAGACCGGCTGGCCGACGTGCATCTTCTTGAGCTGCGTCTCCTTGTAGTTGGCCGTCACCCACAGGTCGTCGCTGACGATCGCGAGGATCGGCTGGCCGATCGCGATGACGTTGCCGACGTCGACCGCGCGCTTGGTGACGCGGCCGTCGATCGGCGCGACGACGTGCGCGTAGCCGCGCTGGATGTTCGCGCTCTCGAGGTCGGCCTGCGCGGTGGCCACCTGCGCCTGCGCCACCGCCACGTCCGCCTGCGCGGCCTTGACCTGCGCACGGGCCGTGTCCTCGGTGGCGCGCGCCGCGTCGACCTTGGCCCGGGCCGAGCGGGCCCGCGCCACCGCCTGGTCATATTGCTGGCGCGAGACGGCGTCCGGGTCGACGCCCTTGAAGCGCGCGAGGTCCTGCTGCGCGTTGGCGGCCTCGGCCTGCGCCTGGCGCGCCGCGGCCGCGGCCTGCGCCGCGTCGGCCTTGCGGCCCTCGACCTGCGCCTGCGCGGTCTGCACCTGGCTCTGCGCCGTGAGCACGCCGGCCTTGGCCTGCGCGAGCCTGGCATCGATGTCGGCGGTGTCGATGTCCCTGTCGCTCGACGACCTGCCGGACCTGCCGGGCGCGCGCGAGGCGGCCCTGGACGACGCGCCGGATGCCCTGCCCGCGCAGCTGCTCGAGTGGAGCGAGGACTTCGAGCTGCGCGGCATCCACCCTTGCG
>DATCRO010000587.1:0-6429 GCA_036569025.1 Burkholderiaceae bacterium | reverse complement strand
GTCCGAGCCGTCGCCCTTGGCCAGGCGCACGCGCATCGGTTCGAATTCGATGTCGAACGCGCCCGATTCCTTGCTGGCCGCGTCGAGGCGCGGGAGGGTGACCGCGGTCAGCAGCGCCTCCTCGAAGGCCAGCAGCGAGCGCTGCCGGAAGTTGACGTCGGCCGTGGCCAGCGTGCCGCTCGCGCGCGACGCGCCCTGCGCGAAGGCGCCTTTCATCCACGCGTACATGGACCGACCCATGCCCATGCCGATGCTCGCGCGGCCCGGCGACCAGGAGATGCCTGCGACGTGCTTCCTCGGCGCGAGGTCGGGACCCGGCGGCTCGGTGGCGATGTCGGCCTGCACGTCCAGGCCGCTGATGGTCTTGAGCGATTCGACGGGCAGGCCGTCGATGTCGAGCGCGTAGTGCGCGCCGGCATGGCTGTTCTGGACGATGGGCATGCGAGACCTCCACGAGACGTTTGTCGGATGCGAAAGGCCATGCTAGGTCGCACGCGCCGCGGCGGGTCGCCGTCCCCCCAATTCGTGGATTTGCCCTATCCTCGCGCACCATGAAGCGCCTCGCCCACGCCCTTGCCGCCCTCGTCCTCGCCGCCCCCCTCGCGCGTGCAACGGATTCCGCGTTCCACTGGCCGCACGGCGAGAAGGCCGCGGTCAGCCTGTCCTATGACGACGCCATCGACAGCCAGCTGGACAACGCCATCCCCGCGCTCGATCGCGCCGGCCTGCACGGCAGCTTCTACCTGACGCTGTCGAATGCCTCGATCGCCAAGCGGCTGGCGCAATGGCGCGCCGCCGCTGCGCGCGGCCACGAGCTGGGCAACCACACGTTGTTCCACTACTGCTCGGCCAGGGCCGCGGGCCACGAATGGGTCACGCCCGAGCTCGACCTCGACACCGTCAGCGCCGCGCGCATGGTGGCGCAGGTCAGGCTCGCCAACACGATGCTGCAGGCGATCGACGGCCGCACCGAGCGCACGTTCACGGTGCCCTGCGGCGACCGCCGCGCGCAGGGCGGCGTCGACTACGTCGATCTCGTCCAGGGCGAGTTTGTCGCGATCAAGTCCGGCAGCGCCGGCGTCATCCCCGACATGGCCACGCTCGATCCGATGGCCGTCGGCGTCACCACGCCCGAAGGCGTCACTGGCGAGCAGTTGATCAAGCTCGCGCAGGACGCCGCCGCCAGGGGCACGATGATCAACTTCACCTTCCACGGCATCGGCGGCGACTACATCACCACGTCGAAACAGGCGCACGAGGAGCTCCTCGCCTACCTCGCGGCGCATCGCGACGTCTATTGGACGGACACGTTCCTGCACATCATGACGTACGTGAAGGCGCAACAGGCGTCGCGTTGAGCGCGACGTCGATGCGTGAATGCGAACCCCTGAGCTAGGGATCTGCTCGACGGCTCGCCGGCAGGACACTCCGTCCGTCTCTTCGCAGCAGGAGTGCCCATGGCCACCAAGAAGCGCGTCGAAACCGTCTCCCTGTCCTCGCTGTCGAAATCGATCGACAAGGCCGTGAGCCTCGCCAGCGAGAAGCACGGGGTGGATTTCCAGAAGGGCAACGTGATCCTGAACTGGGAGATCCTGGGCCGCATCCTTCGCGAGCGCGCGGCGCTTCCCGACGGCCAGAGCCGGCTCGACGTCGCCGCCACCATCACCAAGAACGTGGCCGGCATCAAGGGCCAGCCGATCGTGACGATGGTCGGCAAGGACATCCTGATCGGCTTCGTCGAGAGAAGCGGCACGCCGTTCGGATTCTGACCGTGACCGACGCACGCGACGCGCGCGACCACGACTGCCCCAGCGCCCAGCCGGACATGGCGGGCGCGAGGCCTTTCGGGGTCGTGTCCGGCACGGTGACGGAGACACGCGTCGCGTTCTTCAAGAAGGACGCGCTGCAGCACTTCGATTGGCGCGAGCGCTTCGACGTGCCCGAGGCGACGCAGCTGTTCCGCTTCGCGGCCCGCTGCGAGAAGTCCGCCTGCGGCCACTACGACGGCATCGACCACCGCTGCTCGCTGGGACAGCGCGTGGCGACGGCGCTGCCGCCGGTGACCGACGCGCTGCCGCCCTGCCTGATCCGGCCGTCGTGTCGATGGCACGCGGAGCAAGGCCCGTCGGTGTGCCTGCGCTGCCCGCAGGTGGTGACGATGATCCCCGCCGGCGACGGGCCGCTGCAGACGGTGGCCCGGCCCGAAGCCCGCCAGGCCGCCGGCGCCGCGTGAGCGGGCATTCCCGCTCGATGCGCGGCGCCCGCGCGCCCGCTCAGTCCATGTGCTGCCCGCCGTTGATGGCGATGTTGGCGCCGTTGACGTAGCCGCCGCCGTCGGACACCAGGTACGCGACGAGCCGCGCGACCTCGTCGGGCTCGCCCAGCCGGCCCGACGGGATCTGCGGCAGGATGCGGCTGCGCAGGATCTCCTCGGGCACCTTCTCCACCATGGACGTGCGCAGGTATCCCGGCGACACCGTGTTGACCGTGATGCCCTTGCTCGCGAACTCGATGGCCAGCGACTTCGTGAAGCCGTGGATGCCGGCCTTGGACGCCGCGTAGTTCGCCTGCCCGAACGCGCCGCGCTGGCCGTTCACGGACGAGATGTTGACCACGCGTCCCCACCCGGCGGCCAGCATGTCGTCGATCACGGGCTTGGTCATGTTGAACATGGAGTCCAGGTTCACGCGCAGCACCTGCTGCCACTGCGAAGCGGTCATCTTGCGAAAGCTCGCGTCCTGCGTGATGCCGGCGTTGTTGACCAGCACGGCCACCGGCCCGTAGAGCCCGCGGATCTTCTCGACGACCCGCGCACACGCGTCGAAGTCGCCGACGTCCACCGCCTCGGCCGCGAACGCGTGACCCTCGCGCTCGCGCTCGGCGAGCCAGGCGCCGACGTGGGCGTTGCCCGGCGTATGCAGCGCGACGACCGCGAAGCCGTCGCTGGAAAGACGCTTGCAGATGGCCTGCCCGAGGCCGCCGGTACCGCCCGTGACGAGGGCGAGACGCTTGTCATTGCTCATCCATGGACTCCTTCGGTTGCGTGCGTTGCGCCCGGCACACCGCCCTGCGGACATCGAAGCGGCGCGGCGTCTGGCCAGGGCAATGTCGCTCGAACGCCGGCGAACGCCAAGGCCCTACTGTGATACGGGGCTCGGTATGTCGAGCGCAACCCGGTGACCACATGCGACTTCAGTCCCGAGGCCAGCGCCGCCAAGCCAAGAAAGCGTCAGGAAGCAGGCATGTGCAGCGGCCGCCGCCTTGCAACTTGATCGCACGCCCCAGCGTCGAGCAGGGGGCACCAATACGGCGCCGCACATCGGTGCACCCGCACCCCGCGGGGTGACGGACGCGCCCGGCGCAGCAGGCTGATGTCCCATGGCACGGATGCTGCTTATCGCTCGTCGGTAGTACTAAACATCAAATTAGTAATAACGCAATCCATCCGAAAGAATCCGATGACCTCCCTGCGACGTGTTCCCGCCCGTGTCCGCCACATTTCCCGGACGCTGATGGCCGCCCTGGCATTCGGCGCCAGTCTGCACGCCCACGCCGAGGGCCCCGAGCCGGACCAGAGCGTGACGTACAACATTGGCGCGGTTTCCGACTACCGCGTGCGCGGCATCGCCCAGACCTCGTTCCGGCCCGCGGTGCAGGGAGGCATCGACTTCGCGGACAAGAGCGGCTTCTACGCCGGCGCGTGGGCGTCCAACGTGCGCTGGGTCAAGGCCCTCAACGGCGCGACGCGCGGCAGCGTCGAGGTCGATGTCTACGGCGGCTACCGCGGGGGCCTGGACATCGCGCCGGTGACCTACGACGCGGGCGTCATCACCTACCAGTACCCGGGCAACAACTCGGGCGTCGGCGGCACCCTGCCGGCCGGCACCTTCGGCAACGCGAGCACCGTGGAGGCCTACATCAGCGCGACGTGGAAGATCGTCACGCTCAAGTACAACCGCAGCCTGACGAACTTCATGGGCAACCTGCACAGCCACGGCAGCCAGTACTTCGACCTCAGCGCCTCCTTCGACCTGGGCAACAGCTTCGCGCTGGTGCCGCATGTCGGCCACCAATCCATCCCCGGGCAGGCCGACGACCTGGGCGACTACACCGACTATTCGCTGACGCTGTCCAAGGACTTCGGCAACGGCTGGAGCGCCACCCTCGCAGGCACCGGCACCGACGCCAAGCGCGCGTTCTACACCGACACGAACGGCCGCTTCCTGGGCAAGCGCGCGGTCGAGCTCGGCGCGAAGTACACGTTCTGAGCGGGCGTTCCATGACGTCGCTGCTCGAACAGACGCCCCTGGCACGCGCCGCGGTGCCCGCGCATTCCACGCGGTTCGCGCCGGAACTCGTGCTGTGGGAGGAGGAGGCCCGCGGGGGCGTGTCGTGGTCCGGCGCGTTGCGCCGCGGCACCACCCTGCGCGTCACCGATCTGGAGGGCCACGCCAACGTCGCCGTGCTGCTGTTCAACGACGACCGGCCCTCCGAGCGCTACAACATGCCCGACACGCTCAAGGCCCAACACACCGCGTACCTGACCCGCGGCCACGCCTGCTACTCCGACATGGGGCGCATCCTCTGCTCGATTCCGGAGGACACCTGCGGCTGGCACGACACCGTGTGCGGCGTCCTGGACCGCGCCGCAATGGAGCAGCAGTACGGCGTGCACCGGTACCAGGAGCACCGCAACGCGATGCATCGCAGCGGACTCGACGGCCTGCTGGTGGAACTGGCCAAGCACGGCCTCGGCCGGCGTGACGTACATGCCAATCTGAACCTGTTCAGCAAGGTGCGCCCCGACGCCACCGGTGCACTGCATTTTGAACGCGGCGGTCGCGCGGCCGGGCAGTTCGTGGACCTGCGCTGCGAGATGAACGTGCTTGTGGTCCTGTCGACGGCGCCGCATCCGCTGGACCCGGCACCCGAGTACTCGCCGGGCGCCGTGCGCCTGACCGCCTGGCGCTCCGGAACTGCCGGGGCCGACGACGTCGTGCGCCTCTCGTGCGCAGAGAACGCCCGCGGCTTCATCAACACCGAACGCAGCTTCCTGTGAGGCCTCCGATGGATACCCCCGTCCCTTCCACGAGCCCGAGCACGCGCGATCCCGCGCGTGCCGTGCGCGACGAGGTCGTCGCCGCCGGCGAACCCTGGCTGGCGCGCATTGCCCGCGGCCAGGTGCTGCGCATCGTCGACCTCGAGGGCAACCAGGCCGTCGACACGCTGTTCTTCAACGCGCAGGACCCCGCCGAGCACTACAGCCTGACCCACACGATCCAGCGCCAGCGCGCGCTCTACCTCGGGCTCGGCACGACGCTGTTCTCCAGCGACGACCGCCCGATGCTGACGATCGTGGCGGACACCTGCGGCCGCCACGACACTCTCGGCGGCGCCTGCTCGTGCGAGAGCAATACCGTGCGCTACGGACTCGGCAAGCGCTTCATGCACAGCTGCCGCGACAGCTTCATGACTGCCATCGTCAACGACCCGTCGGGCCAGCTGACCAAGGCGCACCTGTCGTCCAACATCAATTTCTTCATGAACGTGCCGGTCTCGCCGACCGGCGGCCTCGCGTTCGCGGACGGCATCTCGGGCGCCGGCAAGTACGTCGAACTGGAGGCGCACATGGACGTGACCGTGCTGATCTCCAACTGCCCGCAGTTGAACAACCCCTGCAACGCCTACGACCCGACGCCCGTGCGCTGCCTGGTCTGGGACGCCGAGTAGACGGGCCCCGGGCGCGGGACGACCCGCGCCGTGCAATGCCTCCGGCGGGACGGCCCGTCTCCGAGAAATCCCCATGCCCGACTCCGCCACCGATCATCGTCCCGAGACCGGCGCCACGCCGCGCTTCGACACCGTCCTGGTCGCCAACCGCGGCGCCATCGCCTGCCGCATCATCCGCACCCTGCGCCAGCTGGGCCTGCGCTCGGTCGCGGTGTACTCGGAGGCCGACGCCGACTCCGCCCATGTGGCCCAGGCGGACCAGGCGATCTGCATCGGCCCGGCCCTCGCCGCCAAGAGCTACCTGGACGCCGAGCGCATCCTCACGGCGGCGCGGGACGCTGGTGCCGGCGCCATCCATCCCGGCTATGGCTTCCTGTCCGAGAACCCCGGCTTCGCCGATGCCTGCGAGGCCGCCGGCATCGCGTTCGTGGGCCCCACCGCGCAGCAGATGCGCGCGTTCGGCCTCAAGCACACGGCGCGATCGCTCGCGCAGTCGCACGGCGTGCCGCTGCTGCCCGGCAGCGGGCTGCTGGACGGCCTCGACGCGGCGCTGGCCGAGGCCGAGCGCATCGGCTACCCGGTGATGCTCAAGAGCACCGCCGGCGGTGGCGGCATCGGCATGCGGCTGATCCGCCGCGCCGACGAAATGCCAGCCGCATTCGAGGCGGTCGAGCGCCTGGCGCGCGCCAACTTCAAGGA
>DATCRO010000586.1:0-2836 GCA_036569025.1 Burkholderiaceae bacterium | reverse complement strand
GCCACCCGGCCGCCGCTCGGCCCGCTCGCTCGTGCGCGCCGCCTCCGGGTTCGCCTGCGGCCTGCTCGCGGACGTCGGCGAGATGCTGGTCGTGAGCCTGCTGACAGCCGGCGCCGCTGCGGCAGCCGCCTGCGCGCTGGCGAGCCTCGTGCTGTGGATCGCCAAGGCGCTGGCGGCGGTCGTGGTGCGCGGGCCGGCTCAGGCCTTCGCGCGCCGCATGCCCATGGTCCAGGCCACGAGCATCGCCAGCGAACACGCCGCCGGGATGCTCCACGCGAGCGAGGGCATCGCGCGGCGCTGCGCCTCGTCGAACAACGCGCCGGCGAACAGGCTGCCGCTCATCATGCCCAGGTTCTGCCAGAACAGCTGGCGGGCCATGGTCTTGCCGAGGTCCAGCCCGCGGGCGCGTGCGTCGCCGGCGACGAGCACATCGAGCGACGGCGAATAGAACACCTGCGACAGCGCCAGCAGCACCGCCGCCGCCAGCACCGGCACGGCGCGGCCGCCCGCCAGCGCGAGCAGCGCGAAGCTCGCGGCCATGCAGGCGATGCCGATGCGCAGGAACGCGAGATGGCCTGGCATACCGCGTGCCAGGCGCGTCACGCGAAGCTGCAGCAGCAGGACCGTGACGGTGGTGACCCAGTAGGTGGTCGACACCGCCAGGCCGGGGACATACCGGGGCACGTACAGGCTCATCGTGACGGTGGGTTGGATCGTCAGGAACCAGAACACGGCGTTGGCCAGCAGCACCGGCGTGAGCCCGACGGGCAGCGGCGCGTCGGCGGACGGCGCGGGCGCGGCCTGCGGCGCCGGCGTGGCGGACGGTTCGGCGGGCGCGGACGCGATGTCGCGCATCGCCAGGTCCATGAGGCCGGCGTAGCCGACGAACATCACCAGCAGCACGGCGAAGACGGCGGTCAGGTGGTTGGCGCCGACCAGCGCGCCAGCCAGGTAGCCGAGCGCCATGCCCAGCCGCAGCGCGAGCGACAGGCCGGCGAAGACGCGCGCGCTGTCCACGCCGGGCAAGCGCATCAGGCAGCTCTTCATGCCGGGAAACGACAGCCCGCTGCCCAGGCCCGCCAGCGTCGCGACTGCGACCAGGCCCGCAGGCGACGCGATGAAGGCCATGCTGAACAAGGCGACGCCTTCCAGCAGGATGTTGCCCACGATCGCCCCGCGCCGCTGCGTGAACACGCCGTGCCGGCTGGCCAAGTGCGAGCCGACCAGGCGGCCGAGGTTGGTGCCGAACAGGATGCCCGCCGCCCAGGCGCCCGAGTGCGCGAGGCCGACGGCCGACAGCATCAGCGGCACGTAGAACGCGATGCCGCCCGAGGCGAGCGCGACGCCCGTGAACACGAGGCGGGCGTTGAAGGCGGAGCTGCGGCGGGTCATGGGGGAATCGGGTCAGCCCGCAGTGTCGCCGCAATCGGACGCGCGGCATGATCGGTGACGCGCACCACGGAGACACCCCTTGAGCTCGCCGTACCACGTCGACCCCGACATCACCGTCGCCAGCACCCTGCCCAGCGCGTTCTACCGCGACCCCGCCGCCTACGAGCGCGTGCTCGAGCGCGTGTTCGCGCGCAGCTGGCAATGGATCGGCGACACCGCCGACGTCGCCGCCCCCGGCGCGCTGTCGCCGCGCGAGATGCTGCCCGGCAGCCTGGCCGAGCCGCTGCTGCTCGCGCGCGACGGCGCGGGCACGCTGCGCTGCCTGTCCAACGTCTGCACGCACCGCGGCAACCTGCTGGTGAAGGCGCCTTGCGTGGCCGAGCAGATCCGCTGCGGCTACCACTCGCGCCGCTTCGATCTCGCGGGCCGCATGACCTTCATGCCCGAGTTCGGCGCTGCCAGGAACTTCCCGTCACCCAGCGACCACCTGCCCCACGTGCCCTTCGGCACGCTGGGCAACCAGGCCTTCGCGGCGGTGCGGCCGGCCGCGCCGCTGGACGATTTCCTCGGCGACCTGCGCACCCGCCTCGCCTGGCTGCCGCTGCACGAGTTCACGCACGACCCCGCGCGCGACCGCAACTTCGACATCGCCGCCCACTGGGCGCTGTACGTCGAGAACTATCTCGAGGGCCTGCACATCCCGTTCATCCATCCCGCGCTCAACAAGGTGCTCAGCTTCGAGGGCTACGACTACCAGCTGCAACGCCACTCGAACCTGCAGTTCGCCCGCGCCCGCGACGGCGAGCAGGCCTTCGAGCTGCCGCCTTCGTCACCCGACTTCGGCGAGCGCGTGGCGGCGTACTACTACTGGATCTTCCCGAACCTGATGCTCAACTTCTACCCGTGGGGGCTGTCGGTCAACGTCGTGCAGCCGCGCGGCATGGACCGCACCCGGGTCATCTTCCGCTCCTACGTGTGGGACGCGGCCAGGCTGGGCGACGGCGCGGGCAACGACCTGGACCAGGTGGAGATGGAGGACGAGGAGGTCGTGCAGCAGGTGCAGCGCGGCGTGCAGTCGCGCTTCTACGACCGCGGCCGCTACTCGCCCAGCAAGGAGCGCGGCGTGCACCAGTTCCATCGGTTGCTGTGCGAGTTCCTCGCGCGATGATGCCGGTCCGCCTCCGTAGGGCGGGTTAGCCGCAGGCGTAACCCGCCGTTCGCCGGCATTGCGAGGCGCCGCCATGGCGGGTTGCGCCTGCGGCTAACCCGCCCTGCATGGCCACATAGGCCGCGGCGAGCTTCGTCAGGCCCGCACGGCCGTGCGCGCCGCGTCCAGCCAGACGCCATCGGGCGCCTCGGCGTGCTGCATCGCCGCGGCATGCACGAGCTTGATGACATGGTCGTCATCGCTCGCGCAGGCGTGGCGGCGCACCTCGTCCCAATC
>DATCRO010000585.1:0-8300 GCA_036569025.1 Burkholderiaceae bacterium | reverse complement strand
GCGCGCCGAGGAACTGCTGGCGCAGGCCGGCCTGCTGGTCGAGGGCGCGAGCCTGTACGACCCGGCCAACATCACGCTGATGCACCACGTGTACGCGGCGCTGCGCGCGAACCACCTGTACCACCGCGACCAGCACTACGTCGTGCAGAACGGCGAGGTGGTGATCGTCGACGAATTCACGGGCCGCCTGATGACCGGCCGCCGCTGGTCGGACGGCCTGCACCAGGCCGTCGAGGCCAAGGAAGGCGTGGAGATCCAGAGCGAGAACCAGACGCTCGCCTCGATCACCTTCCAGAACTACTTCCGCATGTACACCAAGCTCGGTGGCATGACCGGCACGGCCGACACCGAGGCCTACGAGTTCCAGGAGATCTACGGCCTGGAGACCGTGGTGATCCCGCCGAACCGCCCGACGCAGCGCAAGGACGAGCTCGACCTCGTCTACAAGACCGAGCGCGAGAAGTACAACGCGGTCGTCGAGGACATCCGCGACTGCGTCAACCGCGGCCAGCCGGCGCTGGTGGGCACCACGTCCATCGAGAACTCCGAGAAGCTGTCGCAGCTGCTCGAGAAGGCGCGCATCCCGCACCAGGTGCTCAACGCCAAGCAGCACGAGCGCGAGGCGCTGATCGTCGCGCAGGCGGGCCGCCCGGGCACGATCACCATCGCCACCAACATGGCCGGCCGCGGCACCGACATCGTGCTGGGCGGCAACGTCGAGAAGCAGATCGAGCACATCGAGGCCGACGATGCGATCCCGGCCGACCAGAAGGCCGCGCAGATCCAGAAGCTCAAGGACGAGTGGCAGGCGCTCAACGAGCAGGTCAAGGCCGCCGGCGGCCTGCGCATCATCGCCACCGAGCGCCACGAGTCGCGCCGCATCGACAACCAGCTGCGCGGCCGCTCCGGCCGCCAGGGCGACCCGGGCGCCTCGCGCTTCTACCTGTCGCTGGAAGACCCGCTGATGCGCATCTTCGCGGGCGACCGCGTCAAGGCGATCATGGAGCGCCTGAAGATGCCCGAGGGCGAGGCCATCGAGGCGGGCATCGTCAGCCGCAGCCTCGAAGGCGCGCAGCGCAAGGTCGAGGCGCGCAACTTCGACATGCGCAAGCAGCTGCTCGAATACGACGACGTCGCCAACGACCAGCGCAAGGTGATCTACCAGCAGCGCAACGAGATCCTGGAGGCCAAGTCGCTGGTCAACCAGATCGCCAACCTGCGCGAAGGCACCATGGAGGACCTCGTGCGGGCCTTCGTGCCGGCCGAGAGCGTCGAGGAGCAGTGGGACCTGCCGGGCCTGCAGAAGGCGCTGCGCGACGAGTACCTGCTGGACGTGCCCATCGCCGAACAGGTCGAGAAATCCGAGTCGGTCAACGACGAGGAGGTCGTCCAGATGGTCGTCACGGCCGCCAAGGCCGCGTTCCAGGCCAAGCTCGACCTCGTCGGCGAGGAGCAGTTCACGCCGTTCATGCGCATGGTGCTGCTGCAGCACCTGGACACCAACTGGCGCGAGCACCTGGCCGCGCTGGACTACCTGCGCCAGGGCATCCACCTGCGCGGCTATGCGCAGAAGAACCCGAAGCAGGAATACAAGCGCGAGGCCTTCGAGCTGTTCTCGCAGCTGATCGACACGGTCAAGACCGACGTGACCAAGGTGCTGCTGACGGTGCGCGTGCAGACGCAGGAACAGGCCGCCCAGGCGGCGCAGGCGATCGAGCAGCGTGCAGAGCACGTCAGCAACGTGCAGTACGTGCACCCGAACGAGGACGGCAGCATCAGCCAGGACGCCGCGCCCGAAGGCCTGTCCGCCGCCAACCCGAACCTGCCCGACCGCCGCGTTGGCCGCAACGACCCGTGCCCGTGCGGCAGTGGCAAGAAGTTCAAGGAATGCCACGGCAAACTGGCGTGACATTGCCGTGACGGTCCGCTGAACGCGGGCCGGAATCCAACGAAGCCGCATCGGCGCACAGCCGGATGCGGCTTTGTCCTTCCTGAGCAAGCTTTAGCCGCGACAATCCGCCTTCATGGCTTTCGAGAAGAACTTCTTCCCCCGCCAGGTCGTCGAGGCCGGCAACCGCTGGGACTGGGCGCTGCTGCCGCTGGTGCTGGCCGCGCTGGTGCTGGCCGGCCTGGGGGCCACCGGGATGACGCGGCCCTACCACCTGGGCGACCCGATCCCGCTGTCGCTCGATCCGCTGCAGCTGCCGTACTACCTGCTGCGCACGACGCTGCGCATGCTGCTCGCGCTCGTGTTCTCGCTGCTGTTCAGCTTCGCGTTCGCCACCGCGGCCGCGCGCTGGCGCGCCGCCGAGAAGGTGCTGGTGCCGCTGCTGGACATCCTGCAGTCGATCCCGATCCTGGGCTTCCTGTCGATCACCGTCACCGGCTTCATCGCGCTGTTCCCGGGCAACCTGTTCGGCGTCGAGTGCGCGGCCATCTTCGCGATCTTCACGTCGCAGGCCTGGAACATGGCGTTCAGCCTGTACCAGTCGATGCGCACGGTGCCGGGCGAGCTGCAGGAGGCGGCGCGCGTGTTCCAGCTGTCGCCGTGGCAGCGCTTCTGGCGCCTGGAGCTGCCGTTCGCGATGCCCGGGCTGCTGTGGAACATGATGGTGTCGATGTCGGGCGGCTGGTTCTTCGTCGTCGCGTCCGAGGCCATCGCCGTGTCGGGCCAGGACATCAAGCTGCCGGGCGTGGGCTCGTACATCGCGATGGCGATCGAGGCGCGCAACCTGCAGGCGATCGGCTGGGCCATCCTGGGCATGCTCATCGGCATCGTGCTGTACGACCAGCTGCTGTTCCGCCCGCTGGTGGCGTGGGCCGACAAGTTCCGCTTCGAGGAGGGCGGCCAGGAGGCGGCGCCGACGTCTTGGCTGCTGACCTGGTCGCGCCGCACCGAACGCATCGCCAAGCTCAGCGAGCGTTTCACGCATGCGCTGGAGAGCACGTTCACGTGGTTCCGCGTGAAGCACGACGGCACGTCGATCCGCGCGCGGGCCACGCCGCACAGCGGCACGATCGCGCGGGTGTGGGACGCACTGATCGCGGCCGGCGGCCTCTATGCCGCCTGGGAGCTGTACAGCTTCGTGCACGCCGAGGTCGGCTTCGCCGAGGTCTGGCACGTGTTCCTGCTGGGCTGCGCGACGATGCTGCGGGTGGTGGTGCTGATCGCGCTGGCGTCGCTCGTGTGGGTGCCCATCGGCGTGTGGATCGGGCTGCGGCCGGCGGTCTCGGGCCGGCTGCAGGCGGTGGCGCAGTTCCTGGCGGCGTTCCCGGCCAATCTCATGTTCCCGGTGGTCGTCGTGTTCATCGTGCACTGGCACCTGAACCCGAACATCTGGCTGTCGCCGCTGATGGTGTTCGGCACGCAGTGGTACCTGCTGTTCAACGTGATCGCCGGCGCGTCGTCGATCCCGTCGGAGCTGCGCTTCGCCGCCGGCAACCTCGGGCTGACCGGCTGGCTGCGCTGGAAGCGCTTCTTCCTGCCGGCGGTGTTCCCGAGCTTCGTCACCGGCGCCATCACGGCCAGCGGCGGCTCATGGAACGCGAGCATCGTGTCGGAGTACGTCAGCTGGGGCGACACCCGGCTCGAGGCGCAGGGCCTGGGCAGCTACATCGCGCACTGGACGGCTCACGGCGACTTCCACCGCATCGCGCTGGGCATCTGCGTGATGTGCGTGTTCGTGATGGGCATGAACCACTTCGTGTGGCGCCGCCTCTATCGCATCGCCGAAGAGCGCATGCACTTCTAGGGCCGTTGCAAGGCGCAGCCACCTGATCAAAGATTCGAACGACATGGACAAGCACGGCTCCCCCATCATCAAGATCAACGACGTCCGCAAGTCCTTCCGCGCGGCGGACGGCCGCGAGCGGCCGGTGCTCGAAGGCGTGGACTTCACGCTGCGCGAGGGCGAGATCGTGGCGCTGCTGGGCCAGTCGGGCTCGGGCAAGAGCACGCTGCTGCGCATCATGGCCGGCCTGATCGGCGTGGACTCGGGCAGCGTGCAGTACCGTGGCCAGCCGCTGTACGGGCCGGCGCGCGCGATCAGCATGGTGTTCCAGTCCTTCGCGCTGTTCCCGTGGCTGACGGTGCAGCAGAACGTCGAGCTGGGCCTGGAGGCGCGCGGGATCGGACGCGAGGAGCGCGCCGAGCGCGCCGAGAAGGCGATCAGCCTGATCGGCCTGGCCGGCTTCGAAGGCGCGCTGCCGCGCGAGCTCTCGGGCGGCATGCGCCAGCGCGTGGGCATCGCGCGCGCGCTCGTCACGCAACCGGACGTGCTGCTGATGGACGAGGCGTTCTCGGCGTTGGACGTGCTCACCGGCGAACGCCTGCGCGACGACATCCTCGAGCTGTGGACGCAGGGCGGCATGCCCACCAAGGCGATGCTCGTGGTGTCGCACAACATCGAGGAGGCGGTGCTGATGGCCGACCGCATCCTGATCTTCGCGAGCGACCCGGGCCGCGTGCGCTTCCAGCTCGCCATCGACCTGCCGCGCCCGCGCGTGCCCGACTCCGCCGGCGTGCGCGCGCTGATCGACGAGGTCTACGCGCTGATGACCGCCGGCGCCGTGCGCGCCGGCCGCGCCGCGGAGGAACCCGAGGAGATGCGCCTGCACGACCGCCTGCCCGACGCCGACGTCGCGCGCATGGAGGGCCTGCTGGAGCTGCTGGCCGGGGCCCCGTTCCACGGCGAGGCCGACCTGCCCAAGCTGGCCGAGGAATCGGAGCTCACCGACGACGAGCTGCTGCCCGTCGCGAGCGCGATCGACCTGCTGGGCCTGGCGCGCGTCCAGAGCGGCGACCTGCACCTGACGCTGCTGGGCCGGCGCTACGTCGACGGCGACCATGCCGTGCGCCAGGAGCTGTTCGGCCAGCAGGTGCTCGCCAACGTGCCGCTGGCCGCGCACATCCGCCACAGCCTCGAGCAGGATCCCGAGCGCGCGCTGCCCGAGCAGCCCTTCCTGCGCCTGCTGCAGCAGCAGCTCGATCCGGCCGAGGCCGAACGCGTGCTCAAGACGGTCATCGAATGGGGCCGCCACGGCGAGGTCTTCGAGTACGACTTCCACGCCGGCAGCATCCACCTGCCCGACGACCAGCAGGACGAGGCGCGCAACTCCATCATCGAGTAGGCGCGCCAGCGCGGGAGTGCGCAGCCGTCATCTCCGCGAAGCGCCGCCATTCGCCGAATTCGCGCATGTGGTTTCCCACGATTGCCGGCCCGGCGGGCCGACTTGACACTGCGCGCAACAACAACAAGAGACCATAACAACAAGAAAGGAAGGTTCCCATCACCAGTCACTCGCACAACGAGCTCCCCACCTCCGCCGCCACGCTGCTGGCGCGCGTCGAGGCCCACCCCCTTTCCGCTCCGGGCGATCCGCTCGCCTTCGAGAGCCGGCTGGCCGACGACAACGGCTGGACCCTCGGACACGCCGTCCGCGTCGTCCGCGAATACCGCCGCTTCCTCGTGCTCACGCAGGTCGCCGGCACGCAGGTCTGTCCGTCGGACGACGTCGACCAGGCCTGGCACCTCCACATCACCCGCACCGCCGACTACGAGCGCTTCTGCCGCGACGTGTTCGGACGCTTCCTGCATCACAGGCCGGCCGAAGCGGGGCCCGACGAACACCAGCGGCATCGCGGCATGTACGTGGGCACGCTGTCGCTGTATCGGCGCGCGTTCCGGCAGCCTGCGCCGGCGGACGTGTGGCCGGACGTCGACCGGCGGTTCGCGCGACCCCTGGCCGGGTCCGACGCGATCCGCCTTCCCGGCGAGCTCGCGTCCGGCGCGCTGCTCACGATCGTGGGACTGCTCGGCTCGTTCGCGCTGGCACTGCTGCTGAACCGGCTGGGCCTGCTGGACGCCTCGCACGAGGTGAGCGGGCCGCGATTCCTGCAGTTCGCGGTGCCGGCGACGATGCTCCTGGTGCTGCTCGGATGGCTGTCGACCTCGCCCTTCGACCGCGGCCTGCCGCGCGACACGCTGGACGCCTACGAGGCGGCGTGGCTCTCGGGCGGCACGCCGCGCGTGGCGGCCACCGCGATCGGCATGCTGGTCGAGCTCGGTCGACTCGAACTGCGCACGACGGTCGAGGGGGTCGGCTGGCGGCGCCGTTCCGTCACGCGGCTCGTGGTGGCCGACGCGGCGCCGTCGGACCTGCTGCACCCGGTGGAGAACGCCTGCCTGCACTCGGCGCGCGACGGCGTCGTGCGCTTCGAACGCGCGGACGTCGCGCTGCGCTCCTGGGCGATGCGGACCGGCGCGCGGCTGCGGCGGGCCGGGCTGGCCGGCGACGGCTCGGCCATCGCGCCGGCCCGCGCCGCCGTGGCCATCGTGACGGCCGGCTGGCTGGCCGTGGAGCTCGAACGCATCGGGCACGCGCTCGGGAGCGCGCGGCCGATGTCGTACCTGGTGCTGCTGGCCATCGTCACGGCGACGAGCTTCGTCCTGCTGGCCCTGCGCGATGGCGGCCAGCCCACCTGGCGGGGCCGGCGTGCGTTGCGTGCGCTCCGGGAAACCCTGCGCGGCGAGAACGCGCGGGCCGCGGAACGCGCCAGGCGGCAGGGCACCGAGCCGGTCATCGCCGCGCGACTGCTGCCCATGACGCTCGCGCTGCTCGGGCCGGCCGCCGTGCTGGCCCGACCCGGCTTCGACGGCCTGGACGACGCGATCGGTCCGGACGGCATGCGCCACGCCGGCGGGAACAGCGGTTCGTCGGGCGACGGCGGCGGCGGTGGATGCAGTGGCGGCGGCGGATGCGGTGGCGGGTGCGGTGGGGGATGCGGCGGATGACGGCAACCCCCTTGATGGCGACGCGCAGCACGCGCGACGACGCTATAACCCGCTCGACCAAGGAGTGACCCGCGCATGAACGCACCTTCGCAAGTCGAACCCCTGGCGCTGCGCGCCGCCGACCTGCTGCAACGCATCGAGGCATACGGCTTCGACGAGCCCGACGAGCCGCTCGCCTTCGAGTCGCGCCTGGCCGACGACCAGGGCTGGACGCTCGGCTACGCGCTCGCGGTCGTCGAGGAGTACCGCCGCTTCCTCGTGCTGACACAGGTCGCGGGCCACGCGGTGAGCCCGTCGCCCGACGTCGACGAGGCCTGGCACCTGCACCTGACGCGCACGGCGCACTACGAGGCGTTCTGCGCCGCCGTGTTCGGGCGCTTCCTGCACCACGCGCCGGCGCGTTCGGGCGAGGGTGCGAAGCACCGCGACATGTACGCCGCGACGCTGGAGGCCTACCGCGCCGCCTTCGGGTTCACCGCGCCGCCGGTGATCTGGCCACGGCCTGGCCAGCCGCTGGCGCGCCAGGCGGCCACGGTGCCGGGCTGGACGGTGCCGGAGTCGCTGCGGCGCGACCGCCGACTGGGCCTCGCCGCGCTGCTGCTGGCGGTCGTGGCCGGCGTGTCGCTCGACCGCGTGGGCCTGCTGCATCCGCTGCAAGGGATCGGGCCGGTCCAGTTCCTCGCGGGAGCCTTGATCGTCACGCTGGCGCTGGGCTGGCTGGGACTGCGCTCGGGCGTGCCGCCGGTGCAGGCGACGGCGCGCGACCGGCTGGAGCCCTACGAGGCGGCATGGTTCAGCGGCGGCGCGGCCCGCATGGCGATGACGGCGATCGCGGCGCTCACCGAACGCGGCGTGCTGCTGGCGCCCGGCAAGGCGCCCGAGCGCGGCGCGCGGCCGCTCATCCCGGTCAACCGCACGGTCCAGGCGCACTGCGTCCATCCGGCCGAGGCCGTCTGCCTGGCGATGGCCACCGACGCCGGCCTGCGCTATACCGATGCCTGCAACGCGTTGCAGCCGCTGGCCGCCGAGGTCGAGCAGCGCCTGGTCGCCGCCGGCATCGCGGCCGACACCGCCGCGCTCCCGCGGCCGCGCGCGCAGGCGCTGCTGGGCATGGAGATCCTGCTGGTGGTGGAAGTCGCGCGCATCGCGCATGCCCTGGGCACGCCGCACCCGGTCGGCTTCCTGGTGCTGCTGACGCTGGCCGGCATGGGGCTGGCCTGGGCGCTGGCGCGCCGCCCGCTGCGCACCAGCGCGCGTTCGGAGCGCGTGCTGCGGCCGCTGCGGCTGGCGGCGGGCATCCCCGGCAAGCAGCCGCGCGCGGGCGAGGCGCTCGCGTTCGGCGTCGCGCTGATCGGCGGCACGGCGATCGCCGGCGACCTGCGCTTCGCCGGCCTCGACCAGCAGGTCGACGTGTCGGGCGCCGACTGGGCGCTGCGCCAGCGCAGGGGCGCCGGCAGGGACGGCTCGTCGGACGGCTCGAACTCGTGCGGCTCGTCCTGCGGCAGC
>DATCRO010000584.1:0-6546 GCA_036569025.1 Burkholderiaceae bacterium | reverse complement strand
GCGTCGCGCAGGCGCTGCATCGCCTCGACGATGCGGTGCATGTCGCGCGGGTGCAGGCCGATGGACGGCTCGTCCAGCACGAACAGCGTGTTGACCAGCGAGGTGCCCAGCGCGGTGGTGAGGTTGATGCGCTGCACCTCGCCACCCGAGAGCGTGCGGCTCTGGCGATCGAGCGTGAGGTAGCCGATGCCGACGTCGTTGAGGTACTTCAGCCGCGTGCGGATCTCGTCCATCAGCAGCTTGAGCGCTTCATCGGGGAGATCGGCGGGCGTCTCCAGCGTGTCGAAGAAGCGTCGGAGACGGTCGATCGACAGCAGCATCATGTCGTGCAGGCCCAGGCCCGGCAGCGCCTCGAGCTGCTCGCGCGTCCAGTCGGTGCCGCGCGGCAGGTTGCGCTGCGACGGCGGCAGCACCGCGTCGGCCTGCGCCTTCGTGCCCACGCGCCACAGCTGCGCTTCCAGCTTCAGGCGCGCCCCGTCGCACGCCGGGCACGTCGTGTAGCTGCGGTACTTGGACAGCAGCACGCGGATGTGCATCTTGTACGCCTTCGACTCGAGGTACTCGAAGAAGCGCTTGATGCCGTACCACTGCTTGTTCCAGTTGCCGTTCCAGTTCGGCGAACCGTCGACCACCCAGCGGCGCTGCGACTCGTTCAGCTGGGTCCACGCGGTGTCGCGGGGGATGCCGGCGTCGCCCGCGTACTTCATCAGGTCTTCCTGGATCTCCTTCCAGGCAGGCGTCTGGATCGCCTTGATCGCGCCGTTGCGCAGCGTCTTCTTCTCGTCGGGGATGACCAGGCCCCAGTCGACGCCGATCACGCGGCCGAAGCCGCGGCAGGTCTCGCAGGCGCCGAACGCGGAGTTGAACGAGAACAGCGCCGGCTGCGGGTCGCCGTAGCGCAGGTCGCTCTCGGGGCAGTGCAGGCCCGTCGACCAACGCCAGCGGATGCCGGGATCCTCGGCCTCGGCGTTCTCCGGCAGCACGTCGACGTTCAGCCGCCCCTGGCCGCGCTTGAGCGCCAGCTCGATGGCCTCGACCACGCGCACCTTCTCGACCTTGCCGACGCGGAAGCGGTCGGCCACGACGTCGAGCAGCTTGCGCTCGCCGCCCTTGTCGTCCCTGATCGTGCGCTCGCCCTGGATGCGCGTGAAGCCGCTGGAGGACAGCCACTGCGCCACTTCCTCGGCCGTGGTGTTGGCCGGCAGCTCGACCGGGAACGTGACCGCCACGCGCGGATCGCCCTGCGCGGCGGCGCGCTGCACCAGGTCGGCGTAGATCGTGTCGGGCGTGTCGTGGCGCACCGGCAGCGCGGTGACGCGGTCGAACAGCGCCGCGGCGCGGCCGAACAGCAGCTTGAGGTGGTCGTTCAGCTCAGTCATCGTCCCGACCGTGGAGCGCGAGCTGCGCACCGGGTTGGTCTGGTCGATGGCGATCGCGGGCGGCACGCCTTCGACGTGATCCACCGCGGGACGGTCCATGCGGTCCAGGAACTGGCGCGCGTAGGCAGAGAACGTCTCGACGTAGCGCCGCTGGCCTTCCGCGTACAGCGTGTCGAACACGAGGCTGGACTTGCCCGACCCGCTGGGCCCCGTGACGACCGTCAGCTCGCCCGTGCGGATGTCCAGGTCGAGGTTCTTCAGGTTGTGCTGCCGCGCGCCGCGGATGCGGATGAGCCCGCTCATGTGCGTCCTTCCAGGGGTAGGCGGAAGATTCTAGGGGCGCCAACTGCCAGCGCTTGTCAGCAGTCAATGGCCCTGCGCGATGTCGGATGTTCTTGAATTGGACGCCGCTGGCCTCATCTGGCGATGCTGGGACACCGGCATGACTGACGATCGCCGCAGCTCTTGCCGCCGGCCGAGCCGTCCCTCGCCGCCGGCCGGGCCGTCATCCTGCGCGGAGCGGAGTCAAACTCTATTCCGGCATCCAGGCCTGGACAGCCGCATCGCGCGGCGAAACCGGTGCCTGGCCGGCCGAGAGGGATCCCGCGACCGCGCGCAGGATGTCGGCTCGGCCCGCGGTCGCAGGACGCACCGGTCACCACCGCGCGTCGACAGCGTGCGCCACCTGCGCCCCCGCCTCGTAGAACACCTCGCGCGCCGCGCGCAGCGGCGTCGGAACGATGGGTCGCTCCGGCAGGGCCAGGTCGGATGGGGTGATCTCGCCCAGCACCAGGCGCGCCAACTCGCGGCCGAACACGGTGCCGGTGCCGATGCCGCGCCCGTTGTAGCCGCTGAAGCTGACCACGTTGCGCGCCAGCGCGTGCCAGCGTGGCAGCGAATCGGCGGTCGTGCCTATCCAGCCGTACCACTCGTGCTCGAAGGTCACGTCCGCGAGCGCGGGGAACAGGCGCAGCAGCGCGCGCCGCCCCCAGCGCAGGTGGATGCCATGGCCCGGCGGGCGCAGCGCGCCGATGCTGCCGAACACGAGCCGGCCCGACGCGTCCAGGCGCAGCGAGCTGAGGACGGTGCGGGTGTCCCACGCGCCCTCGCCGCCCGGCAGGATGGTGCGCCGCAGGTCGGCGGGCAACGGGCGCGTGGCGAGGTTGAAGTACGGCATGCGCACCAGCTCGGAGGCGATCGACGACCAGGGGCCGCCAGGGAGCGAATACGTATTGGTCGCGACCACCACCCAGCGCGCCTCGACCTGGCCGCCGCCGTCGATCGCCAGCCGCCACGTCGTCCCGCGATCCTCGGCCCCGACGACCGGACTGGCGCCATGCAGCGCCGCACCCGCAGCCTGCGCGGCGCGCGCCAGCCCGCGCGCGTACGCGAGGGGTTGGATCGTGCCGGCGCGTTGATCGAGCAACGCGCCGGCGTAGGCGCTCGTGCCGACGCGCGCAGCAGTCTCGTCGCGCGACAGCAGCGCCACCGGCGCACCCAGCCGCTGCCATTGCTCGCAGCGCGCGCGCAGGCCCGCGAGGCCCGACGCACCCACCGCGCAATGCAGCGTGCCGCGACGCAGCGCCTCGCACGCCATGCCATGCCGCGCGACGAGATCGAACACCAGCGACGGCGCATCGCCCAGCAGCCCCAGCAGGCGCGCACCGCGGACCTCGCCGAGGCGTTGCGGCAGTGCCTCGGGCGGCACCCACATGCCGGCGTTGACCAACCCGACATTGCGCCCCGACGCCCCGAACCCGACCTGCGCCGCCTCCAGCACGGCCACCGATCGTCCGGCCTGGGCCAGGTGCAGCGCCGCCGACAGCCCGGTGTAGCCGGCGCCGATCACGGCGACATCGACCTCCACGCGGCCGCGCAGCGGTGGCGCCGGCGGGGCGGGCGGCGCGGTGGCCTCCCACAGGCCGTGCGACAGACGATCCCCTTGCATGCGGCCATTCTGACGCACCCGGCCACGCTCGGCGCCACCCGGACGGGACGTCTCCTCGATGCTTGCGGCACGTCCAATCCGGCTGATCGTTCGCGCCCGCAGATCGCAGCGCCGCCCACGCGGACCTGCCGAGGACGCTTCCTGCATACTGGCCGCACTCCGATTCCCGCCGAACGCCCATGCCGCCCGACACCGATCCCGCCTGCGCCGCCCAGCTTGCACGCGCGCGGGAGGAGTTCGATCCCAAGCAGGCGCGCTTCTCGGCGGAGGTCGAGGCGTATTCGCGCTGGGAGCTCGACGAGGACACCGCCACGCTGGCGTTCTTCCGCGAGGACGGTGCGTCGCGCACGTATTCCGTGATCCCGATCGGCACCTGGCTGGTCGACCGCCAGGACTGGGCATGGGCCTGGGCCGACGATGCGTTCCCCGAGGCGTCCCGCCGCCGTTCCGCGGTCCTGCAGTCGTTCGACGAGGCCGGTGGCCAGGGCCGCTTCACGCGCCCCTCGTTCCATGCCCACGCGGAGGACGTCGGCGAGCTGTGCGTGCTGGCGGTCCACCACCTGGGCGGCCACGCGCAGTTCCGGACGATGGGCGACCTGCGCGCCTACCACGTCGTCTACCCGCGCTGAGTGCCGGCCTCACACGCCGAACAACCCGCGCAGGTACGGCGTCAGGAAGCGGCCTGCCGGATCCATCCTCTCGCGCAGCGCGAGGAAATCATCCCAGCGCGGATACAGCCGCGACAGTTGCGCCGCCTTGAGCGAATGCACCTTGCCCCAGTGCGGCCGGCCGCCGTGGTTCAGGCAGATGGCCTGCACCGCGTCGAAGTAGCGCTCGAAGGGCATGCCCACGAACTGGTGCACCGAGATGTGCACGCTGTCGCGGCCGAAGTTCGGGCTCAGCCAGATGTCGTCGCCCTTGACCCAGCGGTACTCGAGCGGGAACATCAGCGGGAACTCGCGGCGCGCGATCAGCGCCTTGATCTCGCGCAATGCGTCGGCCCCGCGCGCGGCGGGCAGCGACCACTCCATCTCGTTGAAGCGCACTTGGCGCACCGTCGACAGCATCGACCAGCTCGCGTCGACCTGCTCGCTGCGCGAGATCATGGCCGCGCAGAAGCGGCTCAGCGGCGGGCACCACGACGGCATCGCCCGGCCCAGCTTGCACAGCGCGCCGAACGCCGTGTTCTCCAGCAGCACGTCGCTCACCCAGCGCCCCAGGCCCATCTCGTCGACGGGCGCGTCGGTGATGTTCCACTTCTTGGTCAGGACCGACTCGGTGTGCGGCAGCCAGTAGAACTCGAACGACCGGTTCGCCGCGACGAGCGCGTCGGCCTGCGCGAGGCAGTCCTCCAGGTCCATCCCGCCGCGCTCCAGCTTGAGCCGGAACGCGGGCACCAGGCGCAGGCTGACCTCGCTGATCACGCCCAGCGCGCCGAGCGCGACGCGGCCGCCCGCGAACAGCTCGGGGTTGTCCAGGGGCGACGCGACGACCTCGCGGCCGTCGGCGGCGACGAACTTCAGCGCCGCGATCTGCGTGGCGAGGTTGCCGAAGGCCAGGCCCGTGCCGTGCGTGCCGGTGCTGGTGGCGCCGGCGATGGACTGCACGTTGATGTCGCCCAGGTTCTCCATCGCGAGCCCGCGTTCGGCCAGCGCGGCGCCGAGCGCGTACAGGCGCGTGCCGGCCCGCACGCGCGCGACGTTCGTGACGCCGTCGACGTCGACGATGCCCTGCATCCGGTCCAGCGAGACGATGACGCCGTCGCTGGCCACCAGCGGGCTGAACGAGTGGCCCGCGCCAGCCACGCGCACCGACTGCCCTGCGCGCCCGGCGTCGGCCAGCAGCCGCGCCACTTCGGCGACGTCGCCGGGCGTGCGCACCGGCGTGCCCGGACACTCGACATACCCCGACCAGTTCTTCCACATCCCGTCGACCCTCGTTCCTAGAAGAAGCAGCGGCCGTCGCCGCGATACGTGGGCACCGTATCGACCACGCGACCGCCTTCGATCAGCAGCAGCTCGTTGAAGCGCTCGCACAGCTCGCCCGCCTTGGCGTGGCGGAACAGCAGCGGATCGCCCGGCGCCAGCGACACCCCGGCCGGGATGCGCACCGGCGTCTGCACCTCGCCCGCGCCCTCCGTGGCGACCAGCGTGCAGCCCGCGGGCAGCCAGGGCCGCGGCATGCGGTCGGCGCCGCCCGGTCCCGAGGCCGGATAGCCGCCGCCCGCGCAGGTGACGATGCCCGGCCTGGGCGCCCGCGTGACCGCCACCGCGAAGCCCGCGGCGGGACGCGCCTCGAACGCGCGGTAGTGGTCGAACAGCGTGGGCACGTACAGGCCGGAGCCGGCTGCCAGCTCGGTGACGCTCGCATCCAGGCTCGTGCTCTCGAAGCTGCCGGTGCCGCCGCCGTTGACGAAGCGCAGCGCGTGGCCCGCGGCCTTCAGGGCGGCGACCGTCGCGCGGCGGCGCTCGTTGATCTCGGGGATCGAACGGCGCTTGAGCCAGCGGATCACCGCGCTCCTCGCCGCCTGGCCGGGGACGTCGTCCATCAGCCCCGCGATCTGGCTCTCGTAGCCCATCAGGCCGTCCAGCCGCAGCGACGGATGGCGTGCGATCTCGCCGGCCAGCGCGAGCGCGGCTTCGGGACCGTCGACCGGCGAACGGAACACGCCGAAGTGCAGGCCGGGGAAGTCGGACGACATGTCCAGGTCGATCGCCAGCGGCTGCACCACGCCCTCGGCCTGCGCGAGCTGCGCGATGCGCTGCACCTGCGCCGCGCCGTCCACCATCAGCGTGATGTCCCGGCCCGCGCGCCGCTGCGCCGCGACGGCGCGCAGGTCGTCGGGTTCCACCGTCGGATAGGCCACCAGCAGGTCGCGAAAGCCCAGCGACGCGAGCCACGCGGCCTCGGCGGGCGAGTAGCACATCAGGCCCTGGAACTGCGGCGACGACGCGAGCGCGCGGCGCAGGATCGCGACGCAGCGCACGGACTTGGTCACCAGCCGGATCGGCAGGTCGCCGGCGCGCCGGCGCAGGTCGGCCAGGTTGGCGTCCAGCGCGTCGAGGTCGACGAACGCGGCGGGCAGGCGGCGGCCGGCGAGCGCGCTCCGGTAGCTGTCGTAGTCCGCGCTCATAGCGCAACCTCCGCCGTGCGGGCGCTCATGCGTTCCTTCCGCGCGCCCTGTGCGACTCGAGCGTCGCCACCAGCATCGCCTTGTGC
>DATCRO010000583.1:0-9888 GCA_036569025.1 Burkholderiaceae bacterium | reverse complement strand
TTCCTGCGCCTGGCGCGTGTCCTGGTCGCTGGGCATGGGCGCCGGCGGCAGCACGACGTCGCCCGTGGCGCACGGCCTGGCCTGGTAGGTGACCGTCCCGTTGACGGTGCACTTGTGCACTTCCTGGGCGTGCACGGCCACCGTCGCGAACAGGGCGGCCAGGCTGGCGGCGCGTCCGTACGTCCTCGTCATCATTGCATCCTCCCTCGTTCCTGGCGGGGCGCCGGTCTCGTGCCGGTCATGCCCGCGGTCGCGCGCTCAGCGCAGATGGCACTGCGTGTTGGCCGCCATGTCCTGGGCGCGCTTCATGTCGTCGATCGCGCGCTGCAGGGCCGGGGCGCGGTTCGCGCCGCCGCCGGGTGCCGACAGCTCGTCGCGCCGGTACTTGGCATCCTGGTAGGTCTGGTTCAGCCGGTCGCAGCTGTTGGTGGGCACCTGCTCGGGATCCTGCATCGAAGGCGTCAGCTCCGGGCTGGCCACGACGGGATGGCGGTCGTAGCGCCGCGACGTCCCCACCTGCGGCACGTTGGAGCCCGGCGTGACCGACTGCAGCCGCCCGTTGGCGGTGGCGTCCAGCAGTTCCTGCTGGCTCGGGGCCGACGGGATGACGAGCGACTTCTGCTCGTTGGCGGCCGGGCACGCGGCGGCCTGGTAGACGGCGGCGCCGTTGACGATGCACTTGTGCACCGTCTGCGCCTGCACGTTGCCGATCTGCGCCAGTGCCACCAGCACGACGCCCGCTGCCAACCTCGTCGACCGAATCATCTTTCCCGACCTCTCCATGGCGACAAATCCGCCAGCGGCGATTCTCCACGCCGCCGGGCGGCGCCGGGTGCCGGGCCGGCGTCGATCCGAGAATTATTTCCGAGCCGGCGCCGCCGCGTCACGGCCGGCCCTTCCTGGCGACCGGGCGCGAAGGCTGGCGCTCAGCCCTTGGTCAGGGAGTGAGCGTGCACCAGCGCCTTGGCCAGCGCCCGGTTCACGTCGCCCACCGTCAGCATCAGCGTGTCGGCCGCCTCGCGGATGTCGTAGGCCGATTCGGTCTCGATCGCGCGCGCCAGCGCCAGGAACGGCGCGAGCGGGCCGCTCTCGTGGGCCAGGGCCTTGGCCACGCTCTCCTGCACGGGGATCGTCTTGAGCAGCTGCTCGAACGGCTGGCCCATCATGCGATCCAGCGTCGAGAACACGCCGCAGATGAACAGTTCGTTGCGCAGCGCGTCGTCGCCGCCGGGGCGCGCGATCTCCTCCATCACGAGGCCGCGGCGCACCGCCAGCTGCATCAGCGGCTTCATGTCGGGATCGTCGATGGCACTGGTGACCAGCAGCGCCAGCCAGCGCTTGAGCCGCTGGTAGCCCAGGATCATCAGCGCGTGGCGGAACGACGAGATCTCGACCGACAGGCCAAAGCCCGGCGAGTTCAGGTAGCGCATCAGGCGGAACGCCAGCGTCGGGTCGTTCTTGACCACCGCCTCCAGCTTCTCGGCCGGCTCCTGGCGATCCACGCGTTGCATCAGGTCGACGACGGTGGTGACGCCGGCCGGCACGTTCTTGGCCTTGGTGTCGGGGCCCGGGGCGTCGCCCGTGGGCCAGCCGACGACGGCGGAAAAGCCCGCGCGCAGCGCGCCGGCCGACATCGCCGGGCCGTCGGCGCCGATGAAGAAGCGCTGCAGCGGCCGGCCGCCGAGCCCGGCGGGCAGCGGGTTGCGGATGTTGGCGCGGTCGACGGTCACGGCCTGGAACAGCTGCCACAGGTCCTGCGGCGCGGAGTCGGGGATGCGGCCGCCCAGCACCAGCGACAGGCCCTGGGCCACGCGCTCGTGCAGCAGCGTCGCCAGGCCGGGGTCGGACAGCATGAAGCCGGGCACCTCGATCATCAGGTGCGCGGCGGTGGGCGCGGCCAGCAGCGCGCGCAGGCTGCCCTCGTGCGTCACGCTGAGCATCAGCGGCCCGGCCTCGGGCGGGGCGATCACGTCGACGACCTGCAGCAGGCCGGCGGCGTCGATCGGGGCGTCGGGCCGCTGGGGGAACACCGTCATGTGGGCCGCGATGGGCGCACGCCTGGCGTCGAACAGGGAGCTCGCGCCGAGCACCACCTGGTCGAGGACGGGATGGTCTAGGGACATTCTTGGAATCCTCGGAAACGTATTTATTGGAATGGTGACGAGCCAGTCCGACGTCCGCTATCTCAGGCGTTCAGATAGTTGAACAGGGACAGCTTCTGGATCGTGGCGTAGCTCTGGAGCGCGGCCTGGTAGCCCGTCTGCTGCTGGTTGAAGCTCGACAGGGCCTTGACCATGTCGAGATCTTCGGCATTCGAGCGTGAAGTTTGAGCGGAAAGCTCGGTCGCGTCGAGCCGTCCCTTGACGCCGTCCAGGCGTTGCAGCGTGGTGCCCGCGAAGCTGCGCGCCGAGGAGATCTGGCTCGAGCACTGGTCGATGTCGCGGATGCTGTCCTGTACGGCTTGTTGCACCTTCGGGCCGCCCTGGTCGGGCGTGGACAACTGCTTGACCGCGTTGTCCAGGGCGTCGAACACCGACAGCGAGCGCGTCGAGGGCGACAGCTGGAAGTCGTCGCCGTTGGCCGGGTCGCCCGAGATCGCGAAGGACATCCCGTCCACCGTGATGTTCTGGCCACTGGTGAAGGCGTTGCCGCTGGAGACCGGGTTGCCGTCCTTGAGCACCGAGTACGTGGTGGCGCCGCCGGCGGTGCTGAACTGGATGTCGTAGGTCGAGCCGGTGAGCTGGTCGGGCGAGGTCACGCGGCCGGCGTCGATCCAGGCGTTGCTGGAGTTGGTGTTCTTCGTGACGAACACGCCGTTGCCGGTGCTGGCCGACAGCCAGACGTTGCCGCCGTCCAGCGTCAGCGGCAGCGGCTCGTCGGTGGCCACGTTGACCTGGCCGCCGATGCCCTGGAACGCCACGCCGCCGGGCTTGTCGACGAAGGGCGCGCCGCCCGAGCCCTGGCCCGAGAACACGAAGCCGCCCTGGCCGTCGGGCCGGTTGGCCACCGACAGCAGCTGCTCGCGGATCGACTTGAGCGCATCGGCCTTGGACGCGCGTTCAGCGTCGCTGTAGCTGGCGTCGCCGGCGCTCACGAGCAGCTCGCGCGCCTGCTGCAGCAACTCGCCGGCGTCGCCCAGCGCCGACTCCGTCAGCGTCATGGCGTTGGCGCTGGCGTTGACGGCCTTCTCGCTGGCGGTGGTGCGATCCTCGAGCGCGCGGGCCCGTTCGGCGCGCGCGGCGGCGGTCGGGTCGTCGCTGGCCTTGATGACGCGCTTGCCGCTGGTCATCTGCTCCTGCGTCGCCGTCAGGTTGTCCTGGCGCGACATCAGGTTGTTCAGCGCGGAGTCGTACGCGTGGGCGGTGGAGATGCGTTCTACGGACATGCGTGCGCCTGCTTATCAGTGACCGGCCATCTGCAGCAGGGTGTCGAAGATGGCCTGCGCCACCTGCAGCACCTTGGCGGCGGCCTGGTAGCCCTGCTGGAACTGGATCAGGCGGCCGGCCTCCTCGTCGAGGTTGACGCCGCTCTTGTTGGCGACCGCCTGGTCGGCCTGCTCGGACGTGGCGGCCGAGATCGTCGACGCCGTCTTGGCGCTCTGCACGCGCACGCCGACGTTGGCCAGCACGCTCGCGTAGGCGTCGGTGGCGGTCTCGCCGTCGGCCAGCGTGCCGTCGATCTGCATGTCGCGGCCCACGAAGCTCTCGTCGCGCAGCCCGACCATCGCCAGCGCGTTGCCGTTGTTGCTCTCGGGGTGCGTCGTCTTGGCCACGTTGATGGTGTCGCCCGCGGCCGGCACGCCGTTGAGGCTCAGCGCGAAGCCGTTCATCGCGATCGGCTGGCCCGGCGTCCAGGTGCCGTTGCCCGAGGCGGTGACGTTGCCGCTCGCGTCGGTCAGCGTGTACGAGTAGCCGCCGCTCGCGTCGGTGAAGCTGATGGCCGCGGTCAGGGTCGGGTCGTTGGTCGAGTCGACCACGCTCAGGCCGGCGACGGTGGCCGTGCCCTTGTTGTTGACGCCCATGACGGCCGTCTCCGGCGAGGCCGCGGCGATGCCGTTCGGATCGTCGAGGGTGCGCACCATGCTCGTCGCGGCGCGGCCCACGGGCTCGAGCTCGAAGGTGTCGCCGGCCGCGGGCGTGCCGTTGAACGAGATCTGGAAGCCGTCCATGCTGCCGCCCATCGCCGCGCCGTCGGACTGGCGCGTGTACTGGAAGCCGCCGCCGCCGTCCGGCGCCATCGAGAACTTCACGCCGTCGGACTGGCGCGTGACGATGTACGCGCCGCCGTTGGCCGGATCGGACGCCAGCGTGTAGTCGCTCGCCTTGAGCTGCGAGGCGTCGGTGACGGTCAGCGACACCTGGGACGCGAAGCCGCCGGAGGCGTCGCGCGAGTTGTGCGCGTTGGGGATCGCGATCGGGCCGCCGACCGCGAAGATCGCGTCGCCGGCGCCGGGGGGCGAGCCCATGTCGATGCCGCGCGACTGCACCGCGTTGACGCGCGCCGCCACCGAGGCCGCCATCTGGCCCAGCTGGTTGCGCGCGGCGACGAGGTCCTCGTTCTGGTACTTCATCAGCCCGCTGATCGAGCCGCCCACCAGCAGGTCGGTCGAGAGCTCGCGCTGGATGCCGTTGTCGTCCATCGAGATCGTCGAGCGGCCGCTGTTGGCCGGGTCGGGCGTCACGGCCAGTTTCGACGCCTCGGCGCCCAGCACCAGGCGCTGGCCGCCGGCGATGAACACGCCCATCGAGCCGTCGTTGGCCGTGATGGTGCTGACCTTGACCAGGTTGCCCAGCTGCTTGACCATCTGGTCGCGCTGGTCCATCAGGTCGTTGGGCGACTGGCCCGAGCCCTGCAGGCCGGCGATGTCGTAATTGAGCTTGGCGATCTGCGACGACAGCTGGTTGACCTGCGCCACCGAGTTGCGCAGGTCCTGCGTCACGCCCTGCTGCAGGCGGTCGAGCTGGCCGCCGGCGGTGGCGAAGCGGTCGGCCACCTCCGCGGCGTTGGTCAGGATCACCTGGCGCGCCGACGAATCGGCCGGGCTGTTGGCCAGGTCGACGTACGAGTTCATGAACGTGCCGACGGCGGCGCCCATGCCGGTGTCGCCGGGCGGGAACACCGTCTCGAGCTGCTGCAGGTTGGACGATCGTGCGTCGTCCATCGCGGCCATCGAGCTGGCCACCTGCGACTGCGTGTTCAGGAAGGCGTCGCTCGCGCGCCGCACCGTGACGACGTCCACGCCCTTGCCGAAGAAGCCCGCGCCGGTCTGCTGGCCGCCGGAGGTGGCCAGGTCGACGGTCTGGCGCGAGTAGCCGGGCGTCTGCGCGTTCGCGATGTTGTGACCGGTCGTCTGCATCGACGCATAGTTCGCGAACATGGCGCGCATGCCGATCGACATCAGGGCCGACGACGTCATGAGGCGCTCCTTTCAGTTGCGAAGTGTGCGGTCGAGATCACGATGGGCGCGGGGTGTGGTCGTGCACGCGTCAAGCCAGCGTCTGCTGGACGCGCTCGGTCATGTGGATCATCTTGGCCAGCTTCGTCGCGTACGACGGGTCGGTGGCGTAGCCGGCCTTCTGCAGGCCGCGCGCGAAGCCGCTGGCGTCGTTGCCGGCGGCCACGACCGCGGCATAGCGCGGGCTGTTCTTCATCGTGCTGGCGTAGTCGGCGAACGACTCGGCGTAGCTCGCGTAGGCGCGGAAGGTCTGCGTGACCTTGTGCGCCTTGCCGCCGTAGTACTCGGTGGTCGTCACGTCGGTGGTCGCGCCCTTCCAGTTCGGGCTGGCCTTGATGCCGAACAGGTTGAACGAGGTCGAGCCGTCGGCGTTCCTGATCTCCTTGCGGCCCCAGCCCGTCTCGTGCGCGGCCTGCGCGATCATGAACCTGGCGGGGATGCCGGTGGCCTTCTCGGCCGCGGCGGCGGCGTCGGTGTGCGCCTGGATGAACGCGGCGGCGCCCTTCTGCGGGATGCCTACCGGGGCATCCGGGTGGATCGGGTCGAGCGGCATCGGGTTGGCCGTGGCCGGCTTGGCCGTGATGCCCTGCGTGATGCCCATCTGGCGCTCGAGTTGCCTCGCGATGATGTCCGACAGCCCGCCCGGCTGGCCGGCGAGCTTGGAGGCCCACTGCGAATCGAGCATCTCGGTGCCCATCTTCGTGCCCTCGTTGTCCATCATGTCGGTGTTCATCGTGGAGTCGCGCATCTGCTTGAGCAACTGCTGCGTGAACATCGTCTCGAACTGCTTGGCGGCCTCGCGCACCGCGGCCTTCGGGTCCTGCTGCGCCTTGACGCGCAGGTTCTCCAGGCCGCCGGCCAGGTTCAGCGACTGCGGGGCGCCCGCGATGGAATTCGAGATGGGGCTGGTCATGATCAGATGACCTCGATGTCCGCGGTCAGCGCGCCGGCCGACTTCATCGCCTGCAGGATCGCGAGCAGGTCCTGCGGCGTGGCGCCGAGCGCGTTGAGCGCCTTGACGACGTCGGCCAGCTTGGTGCCCGCGGGCATGTTCACGAGCGAGCCGGCCTGCGACGAGATCGCGATGTCCGTCTTGTCGGTGACCACCGTCTGGCCGCCCGAGTTCGGCGCGGGCTGGCTCACCTGCGGGTTGGAGTTGATCGTCACCGACAGGCTGCCGTGCGCGACGGCGCACGGCGCGAGGGTGACCGCCTGGTTCATCACGATCGAGCCGGTGCGCGCGTTCATCACGATCTTGGCGGCCGGCGCGGACAGGTTGATGTCCAGGTTCTCGAGGTCCGCGAGGAAGCTCACGCGCGCATCGGAGTCGGTGGGCGCCTTGACCTTGATGACGCGGCCGTCCAGCGCGCGCGCCGTGCCCATGCCCTTGCTCACGTTGATCGCGTTGGCGACCGCGCGGGCGGTGGCGTAGTCGGCCGAGCTCAGGTCGAGCTCCAGCGTGTCGCCCTGCGACAGGGGCGTGGGCACCGCGCGTTCGACCGAGGCGCCTTCCGGGATGCGGCCGGCGCTGAGATGGTTGATCGTGACCTTGGAGCCGCCCGCGGCGGCGCCGGCGCCGCCGACGATCAGGTTGCCCTGGGCGATCGCGTAGACCTGGCCGTCGGCGCCCTTCAGAGGCGTGGCCACCAGCGTGCCGCCGCGCAGGCTCTTGGCGTTGGCCACCGACGAGACGTCGACGTCGATGTTCTGGCCCGGCTGCGCGAACGCAGGCAGCGAGGCGGTGACGATCACGGCCGCCACGTTCTTGAGCTGCATCGTGGTGCCCGGGGGCAGCGTCACGCCCAGCTGCTGAAGCATCGACTGCAGGCCCTGCGTGGTGAACGGGGCCTGGGTGGTCTGGTCGCCCGTGCCATCCAGGCCGATGACCAGGCCGTAGCCGACCAGCTGGTTGGAGCGCACGCCCTGCACGGCCGCCACTTCCTTGATGCGCGTGGCGTGGGCGGGCGTGGTGAACAGCGCCGCGAGGATGGCCACGATGATCGCGGCCATGCCGATGCGCAGCGCGGCGCGGTCCGACACGTTGCGCGTGTGCGGGACGCGATGGCGGAGATGGCGGTTGCCTGAAGCGGAGTCGAGCATCAGAGTTGTCCCAGGCGTTGCAGCATCTGGTCGGAGGTCTGGATCGCCTTGGAGTTGAGCTCGTAGGCGCGCTGGGTGGAGATCATCGCCACCAGTTCCTCGACGACGTTGACGTTGGAGGTCTCGACGAAGCCCTGCTGGATGCGGCCCAGGCCATTGGTGCCCGGCGCGGCGGCGCTCGGCGCGCCGGAGGCGGCGGTCTCGGCGTAGATGTTGCCGCCCTTGGGGTCCAGGCCCTGCGGGTTGGGAAATCCGGCGAGCTGCAGCTGGCCCAGCGTGCTGGGCTGCGCGGTGCCGGGCAGCGTGGCCGAGACGGTGCCGTCGGCGCCGATCGAGATGCTCTGGGCCTGCGGCGGGATCGTGATGCCGGGCTGCACGATGAAGCCCTCGTTGGTGACCAGCTGGCCTTGCGAGTCGAGCTTGAGCGAGCCGTCGCGCGTGTAGCCGGTGGTGCCGTCGGGCATCGTCACCTGCAGGAAGCCGTTGCCGCTGATGGCCACGTCCAGCGAGTTGCCGGACTGCTGCAGCGAGCCTTGCGAGAAGTCACGCGCCGTCGCCACCGGGCGCACGCCCAGGCCGACCTGCAGGCCGTTGGGCAGCTGCGTCTGGTCGGACGTCGCGGAGCCGGACTGGCGCAGGTTCTGGTAGATCAGGTCCTCGAACTGCGCATGGCTCTTCTTGTAGCCGTTGGTGGCCACGTTGGCGAGGTTGTGCGAGATGTTGTCCAGCTGGAGCTGCTGGGCCTCCATGCCGGTCTTCGAGATCCACAATGAGCGAAGCATGACGTGAACTTTCGTTCGAGTGATACGCCATCTTCCCCAAAACTTGAGGGGTGGATCGACCGGATAAGGCCGGCATAGGGGCCGCTTATCCCGACTGGGAGGGGTCTGGCCTCTCCTCGGATCGCGCTGTTGCGCCGGCGTCGGCGAGGATCGGCCCGCGATCCGAGGACAGGCCTGACCCCGGCTTCGATCGGCAGCGGGGTCAGGCCTGTCCCCGCATCGCGGTGGACGTCCCCGCTTGCGGCTGCGCGGCGGCGCGATTCGGGGAGAGGCCAGACCCCTTGCGGCGCGGCGGCGCCCTCAGTTCTCGCTCAACAGCTTGGACGCCGTCTGGTCCTGCTTCTCGGCGTTCTCGAGCATCTTCATCTGGTGCTCGAACTGGCGCGCGGCGGCGATCATGCCCACCATCGTCGCCACGGGGCTCACGTTGGAGCCTTCCAGCGCGCCCGACTGCAGGCGCGCGGCGGGGTCGGCGGCGAGGTCGCCGGAATCGGCGCGGAACAGGCCGTCGGTGCCGCGGTTCATCGGCACGTCGGGCGTGACCAGCTTGAGCTTGCCGATCTGCTGCGGCTTCTGGCCGTCGACCTTGGCGGTGACCGTGCCGTCCTCGCCGATGTCCACGCGCGCGTTCTGCGGCACGGTGATCGGGCCGCCGTCGCCGTTGACCTGCAGGCCGCCCTGGGTGACCAGCACGCCTTCGGCATTGACGTCCAGCGCACCGGCACGGGTGTAGGCCTCGGTGCCGTCCAGCGACTGCACCGCGAGCCAGGACTTGCCGGTCATCGCGACGTCCAGGTTGCGCCCGGTGGCGTTGATCGCGCCCTGCTCGTCGCTGTAGCCCGGCGTGGTCTCCAGCGAGAACACGCGGGTGGACGCGCCGTCGCCGCGGATCGGCACCGCGCGGAAGGCGGTGAGCTCGGCGCGGAAACCGTTGGTCGAGACGTTGGCGAGGTTGTTGGCGAGCGAATCCTGGCGCTGCAGGGCCGCCTTCGCGCCCGACATCGACAGGTAGATCATGCGGTCCATGGTCGCTCCCCTTCAGCTCAATCCGCTCAGCGCAGGTTCACGAGGGTCTGCATCGCCTGGTCCATCGTCTTGATGGTCTGGGCGTTGGCCTGGTAGTCGCGCTGCGCCGTGATCATCGAGACCAGCTCCGCCGTCAGGTCGACGTTCGATTCCTCCAGCGAGCCGGAATTGAGCACGCCCAGGTTGCCGTCGCCGGCGACGCCGACGGTCGGGCCGCCCGACGCGGCGGTCTGCTTCCAGGCGTTGCCGCCCAGCGGCGTCAGGCCCTGCACGTTGCGGAAGGTGGCCAGCTCGACCTGGCCGGCGGCCTTGGTCTGGCCGTTGGAGTACTGGGCGATCAGCTGCCCCTTCGGGTCGACGGACACGCCCGTGAGCTGGCCCGCGGTGTAGCCGTCCTGGGTCATGTTGGTGACGCCGAAGTTCGAGCCGAACTCGGTCGCGCCGGACATGTCCAGCTGGATGCCGGTGATCGGCAGCGTCGCGGCGCCGGCGGCGTTGGTCGACGCGGGGATGTCCAGGGTGATC